>NZ_JBNHGE010000015.1:0-70533 GCF_059090935.1 Arthrobacter sp. Y3223166
AGTGGCTCGGGCCGCCGCGCGCCGACCCGTCCCGGCCGTCCGGTTGGCGGGTCCGGCGGCCTCCCGGGAGTCGTCAGCTTGGGCTGCCGCGGGCAGGGCCGAAGCCGCCGAGGCTGCGTCCAAGGCCGGGATTGTGGCTGCCGCTGCCACGGCGGCGTCTTCCGCACCGGGGACTGCCGTGGCGGGGGCTTCCAAGGCCCCTGCACCTGCCCCCGGCCCCGGCGCGGTCGCGCCGCCGGAATCTGCTGCAGCGTCCTTCGGGGGCTTTGGGTCGTTCCGCCGCCGTCCCCAGCCGGGCCTTGCCGCCGCGGCTCCGGGGCGCTCCGCCTGCCCGGCAGCCTCCGGCGGCGGTTCCTCCAGTCGGGCGCCCTTGGGCAGGCGGGTGGGCCGCGCCGTGTTGAGGGTCAGGTTGTCCATGATGACCGCGAACTGGTCGGTGTGGGTGGAGACGTGCAGTTCCGGCGCCTTGCCGTGCAGCCTGGATTCGGTGCGCTCGGCGTCGGCCAGCAGCGCCGCGATTCCGGCGCGGGCCTTCTGGTCCAGGGCATGCTGGCCGCGCACGGCCGAGGCCGGCAGTTCCACCGTGACTTCGTAGTGCTCGCGGGCGAAGAAGCCGCGGATGCCGCCGACCGTGACCTTCTCGGCCGCGACAATCTTCGCGTCGGGTCCGTGGTCGGCCAGGACCTTGGCCTTGAGTTCCTGGAGGGAAGCGCCCTTAAGCTGCAGCCGTCTGGCCGACACGTACTACCCCCACGGTCTCGATCTTCACGCTGGCGGAGGTGACCTCCTGATAGGACAGTACCGGAAGTCCCCCGGCCTGCGCCGAGACGAGCCGCCGGATGGCCGGGCGCAGCGCGGGCGCGCACACGAGCACCGCGGTGAGGCCGTTGGCTTCCACTTTCTCCAGCGCATCCCGCAGCGAGGCCAGCACGGCTTCGGTCCGCTCGACCGAGAGCAGGATCTGCGTGCCGTGCTCGGACGGGCGCATGCCCTCCAGCATGGACTGCTCCAGCGTGGGATCGATCATGATCACCCGCAGCAGCTGCCTGTCCAGGTACTGCGCGGTCAGGGCCGGGCCCAGCGCCTGCCGGGCGGCCTCGATCAGGCCCTCCGGGTCGGTGGACGACTTGGCCTTCAGCGCCAGTGCCTCGTAGATGCGCGGCAGGTCGTTGATCGGGATCTGCTCCGCCAGCAGCCCCTGCAGCACGCGCTGCACCTCGGCCAGCGACAGCAGCGACGGGGTGAGTTCGTCCACCGCGGACGGGTTCACCGACTTCACACCCTCGGTCAGCACGCGCACGTCCTCACGGGTCAGCAGCCGGGCGGCGTTGGCGGAGATCAACGAGGACAGGTGGGTGACCAGCACGGAGACCCGGTCGATCACGGTGGCTCCCGCCATCTCCGCGCTGTGCCGCATCTCCGCCGGGACCCACTTGCCGGCCAGCCCGAACACCGGCTCCACCGTGGCGATGCCCGGCAGCGATTCCAGGTTGTCCCCCAGCGCCAACACCTTGCCGGCCGGGGCCTCGCCGCGGCCGGCCTCCACGCCGGCAATCCGGATCACATAGGTGGACATCGGCAGGTCGATGCTGTCGCGGGTGCGCACCGGCGGCACCACGACGCCCAGTTCCATGGCTATCTTCCGGCGCAGCGCACGCACCCGCGCCAGCAGGTCGTCGGAGGCGCCGGAGACCAAATCCACCAGGTCCGGGGCCAGCTGGATCTCCAGCGCGTGCACCCGCATCTGTTCAATCAGGTCCTCGGTAGTCTCCGAAGCGGGAGCCGCCTGACCCGCCTCGGCGGCGGCGGCGTCGTCGTCCTTGGCCTTGGCCGCCTCGGTGGCCTTGAGCCGCTGCGCCATGAAGATCAGGAACGCGCCCACCAGGATGAACGGGATCTTGGGCATGCCCGGGATCAGGGCCAGCAGAATGGCCGCGCCGCCGGCGATCATCAGCGCCTGCCGGGACTGGGTCAGCTGGTCGGAGGCGTCGGAACCCATTTCGGAGTCGGCATTCGAACGCGTCACGACCATGCCGGTGGACACGGCCATCAGCAGCGCCGGGATCTGCGTGACCAGGCCGTCGCCGATGGTCAGCAGGGTGTAGGTGCTGACCGCGTCGCCGATTTCCATGCCGCGCTGCAGCATGCCGATGGCGATGCCGCCGACGATGTTGATGATGATAATGATGATGCCGGCGATCGCGTCGCCCTTGACGAACTTCGACGCGCCGTCCATCGCGCCGTAAAAGTCGGCTTCGGCGGATACCGCGGCACGGCGTTCCCGGGCCTGCACGTCGGTGATCAGCCCGGCGTTCAGGTCGGCGTCGATCGCCATCTGCTTGCCCGGCATCGCGTCCAGCGTGAAGCGAGCCCCCACCTCGGCCACGCGCTCGGCGCCCTTGGTGACCACCACGAACTGGATGACCACCAGGATCAGGAACACCACCGCGCCGATGATGATCGAGCCGCCCACGGCCACGTGGCCGAAGGCCTCGATCACCTGCCCGGCATAGCCGTCGCCCAGCACCAGCCGGGTAGACGCCACGTTCAGGCCCAGCCGGAACAGCGTGGCCACCAGCAGCAGCGACGGGAACACGGAGAAGTCCAGCGGCTTCTTCACGAACATCGTGGTCAGCAGGATCACCAGCGCCAGCAGGATGTTCACGATGATCAGCACGTCCAGCAGTCCAGCCGGAATCGGCACCACCAGCAGCAGGACGATGCCCACCACGCCGATCGGGACGGCGAGCTTGGAGAGGTTGCGGTTCATCAGTCACCTCCGGGTGACGGTAGGGACAAGGCTCGGCGGCCCTGCCGGGTTGAAGCGTGGGCGGCAGCGTCGGCGTCGGTCATGGCCGGCTCCGCCATAGTGTGGACGCCTGCGGCTGTACCGGCTGAGGTGCCGCGGGCCTTCAGGCTCATGACGAAGGCCAGCACGCGGGCCACGGCGTTGTAAAGCTCCAAGGGGATCTCCTGGCCGATCTCGCAGGCGCCGTGCAGCGCCCGGGCCAGCGGGACATCGCGCACCACCGGCACGCGGGTGGTTTCGGCTTCCTCGCGGATGCGGGCGGCAATGTTGCCCGCCCCCTTGGCCACCACGCGCGGCGCCGACTTTCCCGGTTCGTACTTCAGCGCCACCGCGTAGTGGGTCGGGTTGACCAGCACGACGTCGGAGCCTCCCACCGCGGCGATCATGCGGTTGCGGCTCATCGCCAACTGCCGCGAGCGCCGCTGCGACTTGATCAGCGGATCGCCCTCGGAGCTCTTGTTTTCGTCGCGGACTTCCTTCTTGGTCATCCGGGTTTTCTTGCGGTTGCGCCGGATCACGACCATCACGTCCAGCGCGGCCAGCATCAGGCCGGCGATGATCGCGGTCTGCAGCAGGCCGGCGGTTCCGCCGCCCGCAGCCTCGAGCAGCGATCCGACCGAGAGCCCGCCGGCGGTCATCAGCACCGGGACCAGGCCCTGGATCACGAAGTAGAGAGCGAGCCCCACCACCACGGTCTTCAGCAGCGCCTTGGCACCCTGCCAGAGCGCCTGCAGGCCGAACACCTTCTTCAGCCCGTTGACCAGGTTGAACTGCTGGGTCTCGGGTTTGAACTTCTTCCAGTGGATGCCGCCCTGCAGCGCCGCACCCGCGATGATCACGGCGACCACGGCCAGGAACATCGGCGTGAGCGTGTACATGATCGTGCCCAGGCCGTCCTCGAGCGCCTTGACCACCAGCCCCGGGTCCGGCGACTCGATCATCCGCGTGACGGTGAACATCTGGTCGGTGCCGGCCTGGGAGGCCCGGCCGATGGTCATCGGCAGCATCAACGCGGCCGCGCCCACGCCCAGCCACGCGGTGAGGTCCTGGGATTTGGAGAGCTGGCCCTTCTGCCGGACTTCCTTCATCCGCTTGGCGGTGGCTTGCTCTGTCCGTTCTTCGGAGGTGTCCTGCGACATCTAGCCCACCACCCCCGTCAGTGCCGTCACGGCCTGTCCGGCGAGCGAGGAGACAATCCGCGGCAGCGCCACGAACACCACGCCGGCCAGGGTCAGGGTCAGGAAGATCTTCAACGGGAAGCCCAGCGCAAACGCGTTCAGCGCCGGGGCCACCCGGGTGAGCAGGCCGAGGCCGGCGTCGGCCAGGAACAGCACCACCAGCAGGGGTCCGGCAATCTGCACCGCCGCCAGGAACATCTGCGTCACACCGGTGATGATCAGCTGCACCGGCTCGGCCAGGTCGACTCCCCCGCCCAGCGGCAGCGCGGTGAAACTGCGCGCGAGCCCGCCAATGATCAACTGGTAGCCGTCGGAGGCGAACAGCAGCGCCAGCGCGGCCATCTGGAACAGCCGGGTGAACTGCGCGCCGTTGACCATGGACTGCGGGTCGAACGCCTGCGCCATGGAGAAGCCGCCGAACAGGTCGATCAACGTGCCCGCCGACTGCACCGCGGAGAACACCACCAGCACGAGGAACCCCAGCAGGGCGCCCACCAGGATCTCCAGCACCAGCGCGCCGAAGAATCCCGCCGTGCTCATCGGCTCGTACCCGTTGGCCACCCGCGGGGACACCGCCAGGGCCAGTCCGACGCCGAGCATCGCCTTGATGCGGGCCGGGATGGCTCCGTAGGAGAACGGCGGGGCAATCAGCAGGAAAGCCACCATGCGGACACCTGCCAGCATGGTGGCCTCGATCCACGCCTGGTCGAGCGGGATGTTCATTATCCGCCGCCGAGCAGGCCGGGGATTTTCTCGAACATTTCCTGCGTGAAGGAGACCATCTCCGAAATCATCCAGTGTCCGCAGATCAGCAGCGCCACGGCCACGGCCACGGCCTTGGGCACGAAGGACAGCGTGATTTCCTGGATCTGTGTCATGGACTGGACCAGGGAGACGGCGAAGCCCACCACCAGCGCGGTGACCAGCACCGGGGCGGAGAGTTTGGCGGCGACCAGCAGGCCCTGCAGGCCGATGTCGAGGACGGCGTTTGTATCCACGGCTAGGTACCGTAACTTCCGACCAGGGCGGTGATGATCAGGCCCCAGCCATCCACCAGCACGAACAGCAGGATCTTGAAAGGCAGCGAAATCATCACCGGCGGGAGCATCATCATGCCCATGGACATCAGCGCCGAGGCCACCACCAGGTCGATCACGAGGAACGGCACGAAGATGACGAACCCGATGATGAACGCGGCGCGCAACTCGGAAATCATGAACGCCGGGATCAGGGTCTGCAGCGGCACGGCCTCGGGATTCTCCGGGTTGGGCAGGTCGGCCGCCCGCATCATCAGCGCCAGGTCTTCTTCGCGGGTGTGCGCCAGCATGAAGTTCTGCAGCGGAGCGGCGGCGGCGCCCACCGCATCCGTGAAGTCCGTGGTCCCTTCCATGTACGGCTGGACGCCCAGCTCGTTCACCTGGGTCAGCACCGGCCACATGATGAACAGCGACAGGAACAGTGCCAGCCCGGCCAGCACCTGGTTCGGCGGGATGGAGGGCAGGGACAGCGCGTTCCGGGTCATCGCCAGCACCACGAAGATCTTGGTGAAGGACGTCATCATCAGCAGCAGCGCGGGGGCCACCGACAGCAGCGTGATGCCCAGCAGCGTGATGACGGCGGACGACGGCGTGCCGTTGGGCCCGTTGATCTCCACCGAGAACCCGCCGTCGCCGTCCGGCGAGCCCGGTTCGACGGGGGCCAGCGGGTCAACGGGGGGAACCGGGGCGACCGGCGACGCGAAGGCCGAAGGCGCGCTCAGGATGGCAGCGGCGACGGCAAAGGCCACTGCCAGCAGTAATGCCAGCAATGCTGCGGTGGCCAAACGCGGCCAGCGGCCCGCCGTCAAGGCCATGATGCCGGTGCTTCTCAACGCGAACGGACCTGCTTCAGGGCTTCGGCGGTCTGCTTCCAGGTGGACGGAGACAAGATGGACCCGGCCAGCGGGGAATCCGGCGCCTGCTCCTGCCGGCCGGCCGGACGCGACGCCCGGCGGCCCGTGCGGACGGAACGCCGTCCGCCGTCGATCGGATACAGCCCCGCCTGCCGGAGGGGAATGACGTCGCCGTCGTGGTGCGGCTCGTCGAACTCCTGCGCGACGTCACGGTGCCCTTGAAACGTTTGTTCGACGGGCGGCTCGGGCATAGCGGCGGCACGACGGGCCGCGCGGCGCGGGACACCGGCGTCGCCGTCGGAAGGTGTTGCCGGACGGGCGGCGACGGCAGCGTCGACCGACCCCGATGGGGCCGTGACGTCCCCACCGGCCTGGTCCTGGCCCGAGGCGCGGCCGGTGGCCAGCTCCAGCAGCCGGGAGAAGCTGTCCGCCGCGGTCTGTGGGGCACGGTGGGCGGGCTCGGCCGTCTCTTCGACCGGCGCTTCGCGGCTGTCCAGCACGTGCACCGCCTGATCCGTCACGCCCAGCACGAAGCGCTGGCCGTCGGCGTCCACCACCACGACGGCGGCCTTGGGCCCGATGGTCTGGCGTTCCACCACGCGCACCAGCTTGCGGGCGCCGGTGCGGGCGCCGCGGCTGAAGCGGCGCTGCAGCACCCAGAGCAGCCCCAGCACCACGGCCAGCGAGAGCGCTACCCGCACGGCAAGGACGACTGTCTCCATCTAGAGGAGTCCTTCGGGCACGTCGAGGATCTTGGTGATGCGCACGGCGTAGTCCTGGTCGACGACGACGACCTCGCCGTGGGCGATCAGGCGGCCGTTGAGCAGCACGTCGGCGGGGGCGCCAGCCGAGCGGTCCAGTTCGATCACGCCGCCCGGTTCCAGGTTCAGCACATCGCGCACGGACATCCGCGTTCGGCCGATTTCCACCGTCAGGGCCATTTCGACGTTGTTGATGCGGCCCAGCTTGGCCAACACCGAGTCGTCGGCGCCGTGGCCGGCCGGGTTCTCGCGCAGCCGGATGGCGAACCAGCCGCCGGCCTCGCCGTCGCCGCCGGTGAGCTTGAAGACGGCGGCTTCCGGATCGGAGAACAGCGCCGCGGCGTTGCCGACGCGTGCCTCGCCCAGCACACCGGCGCCGAGCACGGATGTGGCAGCTTCCAGCGCCGGGCGCAACAGGTCGGCGGCCGAAACCAAGGGGGAATCCGTGCCCGCGGCGGCGGACAGGGCGGCCTGGTCGGCCACCACCAAGGCCACGTCGGCCGAGGTTCCGCCCACGAAGGACCCGACGACGGCGGAGGCCACCTGCCCCGGCAGCGGCCCGCCTTCATCCTGGCGCACTGCGTAGAGCGGCGTGTTGGTGGGCAGCAGCCCCAGGAGCGCGTCGGCGGCAGCAGCCTGAAGGGTCTGGGTCTGTGTCATCGGGCGTTCTCCTCGGTTGTAACAATGACTCCGGCCAGGCGGTTGCCGTTGGCGCCCACGGCGGCGTGTGCCAGCCGTTCGCCGTTGATGGCAACATCCAGCGGGCGGTGTTGCGGGTGCGGCAGCGGCAGCAGGTCGCCGATGGCCAGGTCGAGGACCTGGCCGGGCCGCACGCGCATGGGGGCGAACTGCAGGGATACGTCCACCGGGATTTGCACCAGCTGGGTCTCCAGCAGTTTTCGCGCGTTGGCCGGGCTGCTCATCGCGAACGAATCACGCAGCTGGGTCAGCAGTACCTCGGCCGGGATGGCGACCGTGGCGGGCGCGGACAGGTCGCCGACACGGATTTCGAAGGTGGCAACGATCATCAGGTCGTTGGTGGCCGCCGCCTGCGCGAACTGCGAGTTGTAATGGATCTGGTCCAGGCTGATGGGCGTGGTGAGCAGGGAACCCAGCGAGTAGCGCAGGTCCTCCAGCGCATCCTCCATCAACCGGCTGACCAGGGCCTGTTCAATCTGCGTGAACTTGCGGTCCGGATAGTCGTGGCTGCCGTTGCCGCCCAGCATATGGTCGACCCACGTCATCGCGGCCTTGGTCGGAAACTGGATCACGGCCTTGCCGGTGATGTCATCGAGGGCGCAGAGAACCATCGCAGTACTGGCCGGCAACGAGGCCGCGTACTCGTCGTAGGTCTGCATCTGGACCTGCTCCGACGTGACCGTGCAGATCACGCGGACCTTGGCAGTCAGCTGGGTGCCCCACTGTCGGGCGAATGTTTCGAAGGCCAACTCCAGCACGCGGGAATGCTCGCGCGCCAGGGTGGTCGGCCGCCGGAAGTCGTAAACTTCGACGGCTCTGGCCGGCTTTTCGGGCGCGCTAGAGTGCGCATGTTCCTGGACCGTCACAGCAGGCACTATCGGCAGCGTGGTTCGGCATGTTAGGAGTTTGGATAATGCGGGTGGGGTGCCCCGCCGCACGTCCAACTCGGCCGTGTCAGAGGCGGGCGCTCAGTGGGAGGACTACCAACGCCGGCCGGCCGGTGCCAAAGGCGTGCGCTCAGTGGTCGGAGGATGCCCCGCCGGGCGCCGGCGCGTAGGTGGCGTCCGGCCCCGGGCCGCCGCTGCGGCCACTACCGGTAACCACGTCGCGCCCGGAGCTTTTACCCGGTTCGCCTGCTACGCGCTCGGCAGGTTTGTCCTCAGGGGCTTCGGTTTCAGCCGACTCGGCCTCCGCCTTTTCCGCAGATTCAGCTTCGGCGGCCTTCTTGGCCAATTCCGCACGTTCCGCGGCGGCCTCTTTAGCGGCACCGGCAGGATCCTTCATGACTTCGGGAATCAGGTTGCGGATGGCCTCCGGCTGGCCGGAGAGCACCACAATGTCCACGCGGCGGTTTATGGCGAGATCTGCATCACTCCCGCTGCGGGTCAGCGGCCTGGATTCGCCGAACCCGACCGCGGAGATGCGGTTCGAAACCACGCCGCTGTCTTCCACCAGATGGCGCAGCACGTTCACGGCACGCTCCGAGGAAAGCTCCCAGTCCAGTGCGTTCGGGTCCAGGTGGCGCACCTGGGCCGTGTGCCCTTCCACCTTCAGCTCGTAGCCGACCGGCCTCAGCACCGGACCCACCACGTTCAGGACCTTGATGGTCTGCCGGGTGAGCACCGGCGAGTCGGGCTCGAAGAAGGTCTCGCTGCCGATCAGGCGAACGGTCAGGCCGCGCTCGTCAAGCTGGAAGCGGACAGCTTTTTCAAGGCCTTCTTCCTGCAGCCCCTTGGTGATCTTTGCCTGGATGTTGCGCAGGTCGTTGACTTCCTTGATGGCCACGTCGAGATCGGTTTTCAGTTCACCCTCGGTGTCCTCTTCGGCGTCGCCACTGGTAAACCCCTGGCCCTCCTCGTCAATGAGTTCAGACGGGACCACTACCCCTTCGGCCGTGTCGACCGCCTGCGTGCGTTCCACGCCGAAACCCGTGGCCAACGAGTTGGCCAGCTTCTCGAACTTCGCCGCATCCACCGTGGACATGGCGAAGAGCACGATGAACATACACATCAGCACGGTGACCATGTCCATGTAGGAGGCCATCCACCGCTCGTCCGGGTGCTCGTCCTCTTCCGCGCCGAGAGGCCGGCGCGGGCGCCGCGACTTCATGCTGCCTTGACCGCAGGCTTGTCGTCGGACTTCCCGGATTTGCCTTCCTTGGCCGGCTTCCCCGCGCCCATCTCATGCTCCGGAACCATGGCACGCAGGCGTTCGCCCAACAGCCGCGGCTGGCTGCCGGCCTGGACGGCCAGCATGCCTTCCATCAGCAGGGTCATGCGCTCGGTTTCAAGGTCGGCCAAGCGCCTCAGCTTGCCGCCGATCGGCAGCCAGATGAAGTTGGCGGAGAGCAATCCCCACAGCGTGGCGACGAACGCCGTCGCAATCATCGGTCCGAGGGTGTCCGGGGTGGAGAGGTTTTCCAGCACGTGCGTCAGCGATACGACGGTGCCGATGATGCCGATGGTCGGGGCGTAGCCGCCCATGCCCATGAAAAACTTGGAGGATTGGCGATCGGCGCGCGCCTTCGTGCTGATCTCGTCTTCGAGAAGGATCCGCAGTTCCTCGCCGTCGGTGCCGTCGGCGATGTTCTGCAGCGCCCGCTGCATGAACGGGTCCTTTTCCTCGGTCGCCTCTGCGTCCAGTGCCAGCAGGCCCTCGCTGCGCGCCTTTTCGGCCAGCTCGACGACTCGGTCAATGACCGTCTGGGGCTTCGCCACCTTGCCGGTGAAAGCCCGGGGCAACGCTTTGAAGGCGTGCAGGCCGTCCCTGAGGGTGGTGCTGGCCAAGCCCACGGCGATAGTTGCACCGAAGACCAGGATCATGGGAGCCGGGATGAGGAGCGCCGAGACGTGGGCGCCCTCGAGGGTGATCATGGCATAGAGCGAGCCGAAGGCCAGCAGGAGGCCAATAAGTGTTGCGGGATCCATTTACGTATTCCTAGGGCGCAGCGGCACAGTGTTGCCGGGGTCCGCGGAGTCGTCTCCGGGGGCCGGGGCGGCTGGTGGCACGAGGCCGAGCTGGGGGTGACCGTGCTGGTGGACTGAAGGCGGCAACTCACGGGCCAGGTGCAGCACGTAGGCGCGGTAGCTGGCGATCATCTCGATGACCTGGCTCATCGTCTCGATGACGATGTACTTGGCGCCGTCAACCATCACCAAAGTGGTGTCCGGGTTGGAATGGACGCGCTCAATCAGGTCAGGGTTGACCGCAAACTGGCTGTCATTCAGCCGCGTTACTACGATCATTGGCCCCGTCCCAGGTCTCTCGAGGGCTCCGGTGAGCCGCTACCTACTACCTTCGGCCGCGCGCGCCCCGCGGTTAGCTGCCCAGCCCACTTGTCGCGCGCGTCACGCGGAGAGTGGCTGGACTTGGTCCTGATTCCGGGTCTTGCCGCAGCAAGACATTCACTCAGCGACCCTAAAGAAGGCCCCAGCTGCTGTCTGGGTGGTGATTCATCCCGTAGCTCCCGTAGCAAGACTGGACAGCGGGCATCGCGGGAGGCCTGCCTCATCATCCAGTGGCTTGGAGTGGTTGGGGTGGGATGTGGGTGTGCCAGTAGGTGTTGCGCAGCGGTTTGCGGCGGGGGTCGATGTAGTCCGGCGGGGTGAACCAGGGGATGCCGTCGACGACGTTGATCTCCCAGTTCCCTTGCTCGATCAGGTCGTGGTGGAGCAGGCAGAGGCATACCCCGTTGTTGACGTCGGTGCGGCCGCCGGCCCACCACGGGATGATGTGGTGGGCTTCGGTCCAGAACGCGGGCATGCTGCACCCGGGGAAGGCGCAGCCCTTGTCCCGTGCGACCAGGGCCCGGCGGATGGCGCGGTTGAAGAACCGTTGGGACCGGCCCAAGTCCAGGACCTCGCCTTCTGAACCGAGGACGGCCGGGATGATCTCGGCGTCGCAGGCCATCCGGCGGACCGTGGTGGCCGAGACGGGGCCGGTGAAGACCGCGTTGCCGCCGCCGGAGAGCAGCCCGGCCAGCTGGTCGTATCCGGTGGTGACGATCACTTGGGTGCGGTGCCCGCCCGAGTCCGGAAGCCTGCCGGTGTTCAGCGCGATCCGGCAGGCCCCGACCAGTCCCGCGAGCAGTTTCTGCGCCCGGGTGGCGTCATCCATCGCCTCCACCACGGTCGGGTCCACACCGGCGTGGCGTCCGCCGGTGCGACCGGATCCGGCAGCCGCGCTGCCGTCCGCAGCGGCCCCGTCCGTCCCACCCGCGTCAGCGGTATCGGCTCCGCCCCTGCCTGCCTCCGTGGTACCGGTGCCGGTGCCGGTTTCGGTTCCTGTTCCGGTTCCGGTGCCGGTTCCGGCGCCGGGAACATCATGGTTACCGCCGCCGTTGGCCGTGCCGGCGGCCGTGGTTCCGCAACCTGCGGTGCGGGGCTCACCCGAACCGGCCGGGCCGGCGTCGGATGGGCTGTTGACGGCAGGGCCGGTGGCGGCAGGAGCTGTGGCGGTGGTTTCTATGGCGTCGGGGCGGATCCTTGGGTTCGCGGCGCTGTTCATCACGGTGGCGAGGGCTTCGTACTGGGCGTCGGTGGTGTTGATGACGAACTGGTGCAGCCCGCGGCGCCGGCCGCGGTAGAACATGCCCTGCCGGGCCCGCAGTTCCTCCTCGGACGGTTCGGCACCGTCCTGGTCGACGGCGGTTTCCCACGTCCTGGCCACCATCACCAGGGTGTCCGCGTCGGCGTCCGCGGCCTGCCGGACCAGCGACGCTTCCATCGCCTGCAATGCCTCCGGAGTGCCGGCGTGGCGGGCCCGGTCCAGGGAATCGACCACCAGGGCCGCGGACTGGCCGCTGACCTCACCGCCGGCCATGGCCTCGGCCAAGACCGGCAGCGCCGGCGCACCCGGTTCCCCGTTCAACCGCACCGGCGCGGCGATCGCCTTGCCGACCCGCAGCCGGCGCCGCGCCTCCACAATCCCGATCCCCAGCCGGGAGCGCAGATACTCCGCCGTGTTCGCGAACTCCGTCTTGCGGCGGCGCTGCACCCGCTTGGACCCGGACAGGTCCGGGTTCACTGCGTCCACGCCGCCGCCGGTTTTGATCGCCGCCGCCGGATCCGCCCACTCCCCCGCCCCCGCGCCGGCACCTGCTCCCGCCTCAACGCCGGATTCAGGCCCAGCCGCCGTCGCGTTTTCCCCGATGGGGGGCATGTCCGCCTGCTCCACGGCTTCGGCGTCGGCGCCTTGGCCGGCTCCTGCCGCCAGCGCCGTCGACTGTTCCCCGGTGGCGGCGATGTCCGCCCGCTCCACCGCGTGGGCGCCGACGACCTGCAGGAACTCCACGAGCTTCGAAACGTCCTCGACCGCCGCCACCTTATTGACCAGGTCCCGGGTACGCAGGGACCCCGACTCCGCGGGAAAACGGTCGGCAACATCCTGCAGCAGGACAAACGCCTGAGCCAGGGATGCGTCGATCTCCCCGGTGCGTTCCAACGGTGCAAGAGCCATACCACAATTTTATTCGTACACACATTCGATAGCCATCAAAAGGCGCCATTGTGTAGGAGTAGTGGCACGCCACTCAAGCAACTGGTGCCGAGGTTTGATTTCGCGGCAAAGAAAAAGCGGCCGACTGCGAACGGTGCAGGCGGCCGCTGCAGCTGCCCGCGAACCGTCGGGCAGCTGCACTTCGGTGGTAATCATTTCGCAGCTCCGGGAAGGCGGACCGCAACCGGAGGGTCATCCCCTGTGACCGTCGGAATGCTCACGTGTGAACGTTTCCGGGACCGGGCGCGCCTTTCGGCAGCGCGGCGGAATCCGACAAGGGCGGTACGTGATCTTAGGGGTGACGATGAGGAAATGGTCTGCAATCTCTCTACCATCCTGTAGGCGGTGCCCCTCTAGATCGCAGGCCCGATCCGATAAAAAGAAGCTTGGATCCATCTCCGCTCAGCCGGAGTAGGGGTTACGCTCATCCCACTCCCGTTCCAGCCGCGGCCGCACCCGGAGCCGCGCGTCGCTGCCTCGACCGGCGCTCCAGAAGGAGTGCAGTCACCCCCGCCGCAACCGCTGCGACGATCGTGGCGATTAAAAGAAGGGGCAGCAGATCCGAAGGCACGGTCAGTGCCAGGGCCGTCATCGTCAGGACGAAGGCGGCCGTTGCCAGAAGAACCACACATCGCAAGCATCAGTACGAGGGCGGGAGTGATAACGGCAACTCTTAGTTTCATCACGAGTCCTCATAAGTTGTGTAACCCAATGCCCACACACACACACCCAGCCCTCCGACGGCTCCCACTACAGATGCGAGGGTTCCGAGACGGCCATGTTCGAAACCAGGGCCGGTTCGCGTTCGGCGCCCAATTCAAGGTTCTCCACGATGCTTGCGTTCGCTGTCGAATAAGAACATAGCCAAAAACATGAGGCCAAGTATGGTTACGAGGATGAGTGTCCAATTCGACTCAGTAATCATGAAGTAGATGCCAGCAACCAGCATCAGGACTAGCGGTATGCCCATCATGAGAGTGAGGAATCGCCCTCTTTCACGGTAAGTCCAGACCTGCCCTCTTTTCGGGAACATTGTCACTCCAATCTAACGAAGGGCGTTACCTATCCGAGCCAAGTCTCCGAGGAAAGCAAGATAGTTCAGACCATTTCTATGCTCGTGGCGTCTGCTGGGTTGTCCGTTACTAAATCTGCAAAAAATTACCTGCAGCAACGCTCAGCGCGCAACTGGCTCCGAGGGTAGACGGTCCCCCATCCCCCGCTCAGAGTGCCCAATCCGAGGGCAACGGAAGCGGCGACCCCGCTCGAGGGGAGTGTCGAGGGTGTCCTGCTGGGTGAAACGTGCAGTGTCAGGGTTGTAGTAGCGGGCACCGAACTTGACCCAGCCGGTGGCGCGGTCCTGGATGGCTTGCTTGAAGAGGTAGGGGTTTGGGCAACGGCGATGGATGTCTGAAGCGTCACCTTCGTTGAACATTCATTACGTATCCCCAAACTGCAGTCGCGAGCAATACAACAGCGCACAGAAGGATAGCTGCTCTAGGAACGGCTTGACTCGAATCTAAAACGAGCGCGGCGTATAGCGCCGCCAACAGCGCAAAGATCGCCATGGACATGTATACAGCGATGTGCTGCCTCTTACGCATGCCCTTCCTCGATTCGCTTGGGCTGACTGCACTTTAACAAGAGTCCGCAGCTCCTATGCTCGGTGCCCGCGGAGACCACGGCCCCAACCACTAGCGGAGCCGCAGCAGCCCCCACTACAGTCCGTCCACGGTGAGCACCGGCGAGATGACGGGCGGGATGTCCAGCGGGGGCACGCCGAGCTCCTGCTCGACGACGATCGGATCCCACCCGCCGCCCTATTAGATGCGTGTCCTAGACATGAACCTGCCCCCCCCCCGGTATAGGGACGAGTGTAATGCAGATCACACAAATAGGAGATAGCCCCAGTCCGAACGTATCGGACCGGGGCTATTTTCCCATGTCTGCTAGGAGACAGGGTAAAAGTTGCGGAATTCTAGCGCTTCAGGTTAGTCAGTTCCTGCAGCACCTCATCGGAGGTGGTGATGATGCGGGCGTTGGCCTGGAAGCCGCGCTGCGCGACGATCAGGTTAGTGAATTCCTGAGAGAGGTCCACATTGGACATTTCCAGCGAGCCGCCTGCCAGCGTGCCGAGGCCGCCGGTGCCTGCAGTGCCGAGTTCCACCTGGCCGGAGTTGGCAGTTGCACGGTACGACGACGAACCCGCCTTTTCGAGGCCTCCCGGGTTGGTGAAGTTGGCCAGTGCAACCCGGCCGACGACAGCCTGGTCCCCGTTACTAAAGGATCCCATGAGTGTGCCATCCGGGCTCATGGTGAAGGATTCAAGGGTTCCGGCCGCACGACCGTTCTGACTGTCGAATCCAACGGTAGTCATGCCTGCGTAACCGCTGAGACTCGTCAGATTAACGTTGATGCCGTCAACCGCCATGGGGCCGCTAGGCGTCAGGACGCCGTTCCCGTTGAGCGCAAGCGATGCACCGACAGTCCCGCTGCCGGTCTTGGAGACATCCCAGCCGTCTGGTGTCCGAGTGAACGTCAGGGAGAGGCTGGCCTTGGTGCCGTCCGCCTTAAAGACCTCAACATCGCGGACGAGGGCATCTGCTTGCTTCGCGTCAGACGGAAGGTTCCCTGCGAGCACTGCCTCGGAAGTGGCACGGGCCTTGGAAATGGCGTCGGGGGAAAGATCGATTGCGCCAATGGGGCCGCCAACGGGCATGTTTCCGTCGGCATCTGCCATCCAGCCCTGCAGGATTGCACCGTCCGGGGAGACGAGGCGCCCCATGGAATCGAGTTCGAAGGCGCCGGCGCGAGTGTAAAGCTGCTCGCCGCCCTTGGTGGTGACGAAGAATCCGTCGCCGGAGATCATCATGTCGGTGGCCTTGCCAGTGGCCTGCGAGGAGCCCTGGGTGAAGTTGGTGGAGATGCCGGCCACCTGCACGCCGAGGCCCACCTGTGCGGGGTTGGTGCCGCCGGCCTGGGCCTGCGGGCCGCCTGCGCCCTGCGTCATCTGGGACAGGGTGTCCTGGAACTGCACCGAGGAGGCCTTGAAGCCGGTGGTGTTGACGTTGGCGATGTTGTTGCCGGTGACATCAAGCATGGTCTGGTGGGAGCGAAGTCCGGAGATTCCGGAGTAGAGGGAGCGGAGCATGATCAGCGCCTTTCGGATCGTGGAACGGACGGGTAATTCAGTGATTGGGAAAATTTGTTGGCGGCACAAGCCGGCTTAGGGGGCAGCATCTCAGGCGGCGGCACCCCCGGTGGTACCGGCGGCGGTGATCCCGGCGACCAGATCCAGCGGGATCTCCTTGCCGTCCACGATCACCTGCGGGACCGGCCCGGCATAGGACACCGAAGTGGCGGTTCCCGTGACGAGCGAACCGTCCGCGCCGTAGTAGCTGACCTCGCGGCCCACCAGCGACGCGGCTACGCCACGCATCTGCAGGGAGAAGTTTTCCTCGCTGGTGGTGGTCATGGTCGCGATGCTTTCCATCATGGCCAGCTGCGTGGACTGGGAGATCATCTGGTTGGTGTCCATCGGCGAGCTGGGGTCCTGGTTTTGCAGCTGGGTGACCAGCAGGTGCATGAACATCTCGCCGTCCATGGACTGCTTCGGTGCGCGCACGGGCGGGGCGGTATACGTCGGGGCGACTGTGCCAACGGGCGCGACTGAGTCGGTGGGCATGGTTCTCCTTGTCTCAGGCCAGCACGTCGAGGCTGGTCGATATCCCGTAGGGACGTCTCAGGGCGGATGGGTCGGTCGTGTCCGGGGCCGTGTCTGCGGCGGTTCCGGTGGCCGTGCCGGGGCGGCCTTCCTGTCCCTGCGGGCCGCCGGAGGGCCGGCCGTCGGGGCCGAACTGCATGCCGGGGCGCGCATCGTTCGGGCGGTTCTGGTTGGAAAGGTCCAAGTTGGCGTTCAGGCCGGTGGCGGCAAGATCGCGTTTCAGGTCGGCCATGACGGCGCGCAAGGCGTCGCGGCCGGCGTCATTCGGCGCGAAGAGCTCCACGCGGACGCCCTCCCCCGTCACGTGGGCTCGGACGGTGACCGGGCCCAGGTTGTCGGGCGTGACGCTGATGGTCATCACGTGCTCGCCGGGCTTGGCCTGCGCGAGCGTAAAGAGCGGGCGGGCCACCTGCGCGGTGAACGGCAACTGCTGGTTCGGCGGGACGGGAGCGGCGGCTGCGGCGGGCGCGGCGGCCGTCGGCTGGGACACCGGGACCGGCTGTGCGGCGACCGGCACCTGGAGGCCCGGCTGCACCTGATCGGTCTCGCCGCGCACTGCGCTGGCTGCGGCTGTTGCGGTGGCGGCTCCGCCGTGAGCCGGAGTGCCCGGCGAGGGTTGTCCGGGAAGCACGACGCCGGTGGTCGGCTGCGTGGGAATGGTTGCCTGGGCTGCGGGCTGGGTGGAAACTGCCGGCGCGATCATGCCGGCCTGTTGGTTCTGAGCAGTGTCGCCTGTCCCGGCCGCCGGCGCAACACCGGCTCCGGCCGCGGACGCCGCTGCGGCTGCCCCTGGTCCGGCGGCCGGTCCGAGTGCACCCGCCGCGGTTGCGGCAGAGTTCGCCAGCGCAGATGCCGGACTTGCTGCGCCCTGTTCGGCCACGTTCTCGCCGTTGATAGCGTTCGCGGCGGACGGGGCACCAGCAAGGGTTGAGGATGCTCCGGCGTGGGCAGCAGCCGGGCCAACCGGGCTGACCCCAACGGAGGCTCCGTCGCCGCTTGCGTGACCGGTGACCGAGGCGGGCCAGCCACCGGTACCGCTAAATGCGCCGGACACACCGGTTGCATCCGTTGCACCGAGGCCAGCTGAAGTGTCCGCGCCGGCGGCCTGCGGGCTTCCGGCGCCAGCGTCGGCCGGCACCAGGGACTGAACTGTCTCCGCGTCCTCTTCGCTGATCGGCGTCCCCGCGTTGGTCGTATCACCGGCGGTAAGGCCTTGCCCGACCAGGAGCGGCCAGGGTGCCGGAGAACCTTCGGGACCAGCGACTGCGGCTGCCGGATCAGTCGCCGCAGTCCCGCGGGACGGGCCGGTGACAGAGCCGGTGGTCCCGGTGCCTGGCTGCGATGCTGCACCGCGACCGGTTTCGGCCCGGGCAGTTCCGGACCCGGCGGGACCCGCGGAACCCGCGGCACCCGCGGCGCTCCCGGCGGAGGCACCGCCGTCGTGCTGGGAACGCTTGGCGGAAGCAGCGGAACCCTGCCTCAGCGCATCCTGCATGGCGGCGTCGAAGCCGGGAGAAGAGGAGCGCGCGGCAGCCGGCCCGCCGGGACGGGCGGAGGACGCCGGGGCGACGGGCAGGGAGTTCACGGGCAGGCTCATGCGGTTCGTCCCCTCGCCATGGCCGCCTGCGCGGCGGCCAGCAGGTCGGTCAGCTGTCCGGCGCCGCCAGAGCCCGGGCCGCCGTTGAGCGTCGAGGCCAGTCCCGTGTTTCCGGTCTGGCCGTTGAGCATGGCGGTGATCGCGCCGGACGTGCCGTTCTGCCCGGTGAGCATCGAGGTCAGCCCGGTGGACGTGGACAGCTGGGCGGCGGCGATCAGGTCGGTCAGCGCGCTCTGCTGGTCCGCGGTCAACCCCGCGGCTCCGGCAGCCCCGCCGGAACCGGCGCCGGCAGCCTGGACCGAGGACTCCTCGGGCAGGATACGGCGGATGGTGGTGAGGTTGGAGTCGTTCTCCCAGGCGTCCCGGACCTTAATCGTGTCGCCGGGCTGCGGGGCGTCGATGGCCTTGCCGTTGCCCAGATAGATGGAGACGTGGCCGCCGTCAAAACTGAAGAGCAGGTCGCCGGGCTTGGCATCTGCCATGGAAGCCACCGGCGTGCCTTCCTTCATCTGGTCCCAGGTGACGCGCGGCAGGTCGATGCCGATGTCGCGGAAGGCATGCTGCACGAAGGACGAGCAGTCGAGGCCGACGGACGCGTCGTTGCCGCCCCAGACGTAGGGCAGGCCGACGTACTTCTCCGTGGCCTTAATCAGCTCGGCGACGGTCCCGGTCGCGGCACCGGTCCCGCTCACGGCGCCGGTCCCGGAAGCGCCGGCGGGGGCCTGGGCTGCCGCCGTCAGCGCGTCGGCAAAAGCGCTTGCCGTTGCGCCGCCGGTGCTGCCGGCCGCGGTGGCCCTGGCCGCGGCTTCCACGGCGGGGGCAGGCTGGGCGAGCTGGGTCAGCGTGGACTGGATCTGCTGGATCCGCCCGAGGGTATCGGTCATGCTCATCGTCCGTCGCCGCCCCGGGCTCCGGTGGACAGCTCGTCAAGCACCAGCTGCTCGCGCCGCAGCTCTTCGAACGCCTCGGCCGCGAGGTGCCGGGTCTCGAGCTTCTCCAGGCCCACGGACTGCTTGCGCACGGCGAGGAACTCCTGCTGGGCCTGCTGCGCCTCGTTCTGCCGGGCCCGGTCCAGGTTCTCCAGGTCGGCCAGCATGCTGCGCGAGGCGGAGCGGGCCGCGGCCACCGCGTGCAGCGTGGCCGCATCGGAGACTTCGCTGATGATCTCGCCCAACTCGCCGCGGGCAGCGACCACCCGGGCGCCGGATTCGCGGGCGCGGTGGTTTGCGGCGGCGAGGTTGCCGGCGGCCTGGTCCTGCTGAAGCTGGCGCAGCCGCAGCAGCCCGGCCAGGGGGAAGGATCGTGCCATCTCTACATACCTCCAAGGGTGCGGGCCAGGCGGTGCAGCTGCTCCCACGACTGCGCGGCCGGCGTCTGATCATCCATCCGCTGCTGCAGGAACAGGTTGATGTCGTCTTCATGCTGGACGGCCGCGTCCACCAGCGGGTTGGAACCGGGCTGGTAGGCGCCCACGTCCAGCAGGTCCTGCGCGGCCTTGCGGGCCGCCAGCACCTTGCGCAGGGCGCCCGCGGCGCGGGAGTTCTCCGGGCTGTTGACCTTGGACGCCACGCGCGAGATAGAGCCGAGCGGATCCACGGACGGGTAGTGCCCGGAAACGGCGAGCTTGCGGTCCAGCACCACGTGCCCGTCCAGGATGGAGCGGGCCGAGTCGGCGATCGGTTCGTTGTGGTCGTCGCCGTCCACCAGCACGGTGTACATCCCCGTCACGGAACCGGTTTCGGCGGTGCCGGCGCGTTCCAGCAGCCGGGCCAGCAGGGAAAAGGTCGACGGCGGATACCCGCGGGTGGCCGGCGGCTCGCCGACGGAGAGGCCGATCTCGCGCTGGGCCATGGCCACGCGGGTCAGCGAGTCCATCATCAGCATCACGTCCGCCCCGCGGTCGCGGAACGATTCGGCAATCCGGGTGGCGGTGAAGGCGGCGCGCAGCCGCATCAGCGCCGGCTCGTCCGAGGTGGAGACCACCACGATGGACCGGGCCAGGCCGGCCTCGCCGAGGTCGTCTTCGAGGAACTCGCGGACTTCACGCCCGCGCTCCCCGACCAGCGCGATGACGGAGACCTCGGCGTCGGTGCCGCGGGCGATCATGGACAGCAGCGAGGACTTGCCCACGCCGGAGCCGGCAAACAGGCCCATGCGCTGGCCCTTGCCAACGGTGGTGAGCGTGTCCAGCACGCGCACGCCCAGCTGCAGCGGCGTCTCGATCCGCGCGCGGTGCATGGCGGACGGGGTGTCGTTGTCCAGCGGGACCAGCGAGTCGAAGACCAGCGGCCCCTTGCCGTCGATCGGCCGCCCCATCCCGTCCAGCACCCGGCCGAACAGCCCGTTGCCGGTGGGCACCAGGACCGGCGCCCCCTTGGCCTTGGCCGGGGTGCCGGTATTGATCCCGGTGAGCCGGCCCAGCGGCATGCAACGGATGCTGTCCCGGCCGGTGGCCACGACCTCGGCCTCCACGCCCTGGCCGTCGCCAATGAGCACCAGGTCGCCGATGGCGCAATCAAGCCCAATGATCTCGACGCCGAGGCCCACCACCGAGGAAACCATCCCGTAGCGCGGGGGCCGGGCAGCCGCCAGCGCGCCGGCGAACCGGTCGGCGCGGGGGCGCCAGGCGACGGCGGTCACTGCCGGGCCTCCAGCAGCGCGGCCTTGGCGCGGGCCAGCGCGGCGCCGATCCGCGCGTCCAGGAAGCCGTCGGCGAATTCGGTGACGGCGTCCCCCGGCGCGAGCGACGAATCGGGGCTGAAGCTCACGCCGGCCTGCTGCCGCGTCTCCGGCGCCAGCATGGTCAGGTCCGTCGGATTCATCCGCACGGTGTGCACGCGCGAGGCATCCACCCCGGCCAGGGCCCGGGTGAGGGCCGAACGGGCGGAGGCCGCGCCGTCGGACAATTCATGGCCCAGGATGGCTTCGGCCAGTTCCATGGCCGCGGCGGCCAGGGTGTCCTGCGCGGCGGCAAGTACCGGCGCGGTCCGCTCCTCCAGCGCACGGGTGGCCGCGCCGAGCGCTGCCACTGCATGCTGCAGGCGGGTGCGGGCGTCCGCCATCGCGGCGGCGTGGTCCTGCTCCATCGCGAGCTGGCGTTCGCGCATCAGCTCGGCGCCTTCGCGCATGCCGGCGGTGTAGCCGGCGGCGTGGCCCCGGACCCTGGCCTGTTCGAGCGCCTTGTCCTGCGAGTCGTCGCTGCGCAGTTCGGTGTAGCGCAGCTTGGCGAAGGCCCCGGTACCGGTGTTCAGCTCGGGGAAACTCATCCTGGAGAACGCGGCGTCAGTAGACATATTCGTCCTCCTCCGCCCCGCGCTGGACGGTGATGATGCCGCTGGCCTCGAGCTCGCGGATCGAGCGGACGATGTCCGCGCGGGCCTCCTCGATCTGGGACATGCGCAGCGGGCCGATGGCCTTGATCTCGTCGTCGAGGATGTCGCGGTTGCGCTCGGAGACGTTCTTGCGGATCAGCTCGGTGACCGGTTCGCTGGCGCCCTTCATGGCCACCGCGAGCACCGCGATCTCGATGCCGCGCAGCACCTGCTGCACGTCGCGCGGTTCGAGCTTGGTGATGTCTTCGAAGGTGAGCATCCGGGAGCGGACTTCCTCCGCCAGCTCCGGATCGCGTTCCTCCAGGGCCTCCAGCAACGCGCGTTCGGTGGCGACGTCGGCGCGGTTGATAATGTCCACCAGCGGCCCGACGCCGCCCACCACCTCCACCTGCTGGCGGGGCACGACGGCGCCGGCCCTCACCTTGAGCGTGTCCGCCACGATCGACACGGCTTCGGGGGTGGCGGTGCCCATGGTGGCGATGCACTGCGCCACCTCCGGCCGCACCGAATCCTCCAGCCCGGCGATTACCGTGGATGCCAGCTCCGGGCGCACATGCGCGAGCACCAGCGCGATGGTCTGCGGGATCTCGCCGTTCAGCAGCGTGATCAGCTGAGTGGGGTCGGCGTCATCCAGGAACTCGAACGGTTTCCCGGCCATGGAGGTGGCCAGCCGGTCGAGCACTCCGGCGGCCTTCTCCGCGCCGAAGGAGGCGGCCAGCAGCCCGGCGGCGAACTCCCTGCCGCCGCGGGGCCGGCGCCGGCCCTTGACCGTCATGTCGTGGAATTCCTTGAACGCCTCCTCGGCGGTCTCGGGATCCACGCGGCCCATGCTCACGAGCTCGGCCGTGATCAGCTCCGCCTCGGCCTCGCTGAAGCGCTTCATGACCTCGGCGGCCCGCGCCTGTTCCATCTGCATCAGCACCACCGCCACCTTCTGGGTGCCGGTCAACGTGGTCAGTAACTCGCTCATGCGTTCTGCTTGTCATCCATCAGGGAGCGCAGGAAGTCGGCGGTCTTGTCCGGTTCCTGGGCGGCCAGGGCGTCGATTTCCGCCCGCTTGCGGTTCATTTCCTTCTGCTCGTCGGACAGCTCCGGCGGGCCGGCGAGCTCCAGTGCGGTGGTGTTCGGGCCGGTGACCACGGGGATCGGCTCCGGAACGATGATGGGCTTCGCGGGAAGCTGCAGGTCCTGCGGCGCCTCGATCTCGGGCTGGAAATCCTGCAGCTCGCCCAGGTCCACCGGCTCGCGGTTCTGGCGGCGGGACCAGCGGGCGTAGACCAGCAGGGCGATGATCACCAGCAGGATGATGCCGGCGGTGATGATGGCGGTGCGGATCAGCTCGGCCTGGCGCGCGGCTTCCTCGGCGGCCTGCGCGGCGGCCAGCGCCTCGGCGGCCTCCTGCGCGCCGGCGGTGTTGAATGGCACGAGTTCGACCGTGACCTCGTCCCCGCGGTCGGCGTTGATGCCGGCGGCGGTGGTCACCAGGCCCTCGATGTTGGCCACGTTCAGGGCCCCGGCGGCGTCGGCGTCCAAGGCCACGGACACGGTCTGGCGGTTGATCGCCCCGGCCGGGATGGCGCGGGTCTCGGTCACCTTGTTCAGGGCGTTGTTCTTGGTCTCCGACTCGGAGGTGAAGGTCCCGTCGCCGCCGGTGTTGCCCGGTACGGCGATGTTGTCCGGGCCCAGCACACCGGCCGCTCCCCCGCCGGTCCCCTCGTACTCTTCGATCTGCGCGGACTCGTTCAGGGCCGGCGCGCCGTCCGGCGTCGTGAAGGTCTCTTCCACACGCTCGGCGGACTCATAGTTCATGTCCGCGGCAACCACCACGGAGGAATTGCCGGGCCCGACCACGCGGTCCAGCATGCTCTGCACCGAGGCGCGCACCCGCTCCTCGTAGTCGGAGGCCTGCTTGTCCGCGGAGCCGGTGGCGCCAACCCCCACCGCGGAGAGCACGGTGCCGGCGGCGTCGATGACGGCGACGTTTTCCGGCTTCATGCCGTCGATCGAGGCGGAGGTCAGGTGAACGATGGCTTGGACATGGTCGGCGGACAGGGTGGTCTTTTCGGTGTCCACAAACACGGAGGCGGTCGCCTCGCCCTTCTCGGAGACGAAGACCGTTTCCTCCGGGATGGCCAGCCGGACGGAGGCGGTCTTGACGCCGTCGAGCGCCTCGATGGTGGAGGCCAGTTCGCCTTCCAAGGCCCGCTTGTAGGTAACCGACTGCTGGAACTCAGAGGACGTCACGCCCATGTCGTCCAGCAGCGAGTAGCCGCCGGTGGACGAGCTCGGCAGGCCGGCCGCGGCGGCCTTGAGCCGCTGGTCGTATACCTTGTCTTCCGGCACCAGGATGGTCCCGCCGCCGTTGGTCAACTCGTACGGCACGCCGTCGGTGCGCAGCTGCTCCACGATGGTGTTCGCGTCGGCCGCGGCCAGCCCGGAGAACAGCGGCGTGTAGGAGGGCTTGGACGCCCACGTCGTCAGGGCGGCAACGCCGAGCACGACGACGGCGATGCCGATGATCGCGATGGTGCGTTGGGCGACGGTGAACTCGCTGACGGTTTTGCCCAGCCGCGAGAACCAGGAGGAGACCTTGCCGGGCATCAGGCCTGCATCCTCATGATCTCGTTGAAGGCGTCAACGCCCTTGTTCCGGACGGCTGCCACGAGCTCCAGCGTCACGGCGGCGCGGGTGGAGGCCAGGGTCGCGTTGTGGATGTCGTTCAGGTCGCCGGTAACGGCCTGGATGGCCAGTTCATTGGACGTGGACTGCAGTTGCTGCAGGTTGTCGATGGCACCGGTGAGGGAGGTGGCAAAGCCGACGCCGTTGGTGGCCTGCGGAGCTTCGGCGGCCGGCAGGTAACCGGTGCCGGCGACGCCCTGGATCGGCGGTATGGAAGAGAGCGGCATCAGTTGCGTCCAATCTGGAGGGCGGCCTCGTAGGTCGTCTTCGCCCGGTCCACCACGGCCGCGTTGGCCTGGTAGCCGCGCTGGGCCAGGATCAGGTTGCCCATCTGCTGGGACAGGTCGATGTCCGGGTAGCGGACGTAGCCGTCCTCATCCGCCAGCGGGTGGTCGGGCTCGTGGACCATGCGGCCCTCGGCCTCGCCGAATTCGGCCCCGGCCACGTACACGCCGGAGACGCCCTGGCCTTCCTGGGCGATCACGTAGCGCGCCTGGAAGGCCGCGCCGTCGGTGCTGGTGGCGTTGTTCGCGTTGGCGAGGTTGTCGGAGACGGCGTCCAGCCACTTGCGGTGAACGGTCAGGCCGGTGCCGGCGATTCCAATGGCGTCGAAAGTCATCAGTTGGTCCTCATCGCCGTGCGGACGCCGCTGAAAGGACTCTCGGCGGCCCGGGCTGCAAACTGGTAGCGCAGCACTGTTTCAATGTTGGAGAGCGTCTCGGTGTCCAGGTTGACGTTGCTGCCGTCGAGCCGGGTGGGCTCCAGCGAGCGTTCCATCGTGGCGCTGGCGCTGCCGTTCCCGCGGGCCACCGATGTGGCCAGTGCATCCTCGAACTGGACGCGCTGCGCGTGGTAGCCGGGGGTATTGACGTTCGCGATGTTGTTGGCGATGGCACGCTGACGCATGGCGAGGCCGTCCAGGGCGCTCTGCATGGCAGCCCCCGTCACAGATTCGAACACAGCAAAGACCCGTCTTACTACTGGCATGTGGGCGGCCGATCCATGGCCTGTTCTGTGAGCGATCCGTGCTCACTAACCAGTTATCGGCACGGAGACGGGAGTCGTTAGGTAAATCTTGAGATTGGTTAACCGTTTACGTCGAGGTAGACGGAACGACCCGAAGTACCAGAGGTGGGGACGGCATCCAAGAGCGCCGATTCCTGGCGGTTTTGCCGCATCTCGGCGCGCAATTCACGTATTACTGCCTGCTGCGCGGCGGCGAGCTCTGTCGCCCGCTCCACCAGCTCGTCCGGAATCGGCCCCAGCCCTTGCGGGGCCTTCCACCGCGCGACGGCGGTGCGCGGGCTGCTCACCGCCGCTTTAACGGTCTTGTCCCCGGGGTCCGCAGCGTAGGCGAGCGCACTGCCCTGGACCCCGGTCTCGGCCGTTTCGGTGCGTCTGCTGCCACCGACCCCGGTCTCGGCAGTTCCGGTGACTCCGCTGCCTTGGTCTTCGGTCCCGGCAGTTCCGGTGAGTCCGCTGGCGTGGCTCCCGGTCTCGGCCGGTTCGGTGAGTCCAATGCCATGGCCTCCGGTCCCGGCGGCCTCGGCGAGAGCCAGTTCGAGTTCGTCCAGCACGGCTGTCCAGCGCTCCAGCGCGGAAATGTCGCCCTCCGGCATGTCAGGCAATGCCAAGTTCGCCGCCGAGGCCGACGCCACGTGCCGGCTGTGCCGGTAGCTGCCCGGCGGCCTCGTGCCAGGCCTCGCGCAGCGGCTGCAACAGTTCAATGCATTCGCGGGTCCGGGCCGCATCGCGGTGGATGTTCGCGTTCATCATCGCGGTCAGCGTGTAGGTGTAGAGCGCTTTCAGGCCCTCTCCCCCGTCCCACACGTCCGTCTTCAGCGACGACATCAGCTCGGACACGATGGCCTGCGCGTGGATCAAGTTCTCGGACGCCACCGACCAGTGCTGGTTCTGCTGCGCGGCCTCCGCCCGGTTCAGGTCCAAGAGCAGCCGGTCATACAACATGGTCAACAGCCGGGCGGGCGTGGCAGACATGATCGCGTCACGCTGGAACTGGTTGCGCTTGGCCTGGGCTCCGAAGCCCGGCCCGTATGTCAGTGTCATTTCTTCGTGCTCCCCCATGAGGGCAGGGTGGCCAGCTGCGAGTTGAGCCAGTCCCCCTGCGACTGCAGGCCGTTCAGCGTTACTTCAAGTTGGGCCCAGGTACGCTCCAGCGTGGAGCGGCGCATCGCCAACCGGGTATCCCACTCGGCAACTTGGCCATTCATGCTGCGGACCAGTGATTCCTGGCCCTGGATTCGCTTGGTGATGGCGCCGTCATACTTGTCCGAGGCATCCGTCGCAGCACTAGCCACGCGACCGGCGATCGTCTGGACCACCTTCTCGACCCACGCGGAGTCTTCCGTCATCGCCTTGCCGAACTTCTCGGCGTCAAACTCAATCGAGCCGTCCTTGGTGATGCTGATGCCTATTTCCGACGGCGACCGTCCGTCGATGGGGCTGATCGCAGCGGTCATCATGCGCTGCTGAATATCGCGGACGCTGCTGTCCCCTGTGAAGATTCCGCCCTTGGTCGTCGTTGACCCGGTGGACGTGGAGACGTTCACGGATGAGTTCTTGGAGATGAAGGCGAACAGATCCTTCAAGCCGTCAACCAGCGCCTTGGCTTTGGCACTGACGGCCTCGTCGTCACGCGTGATCGTGACGGTCGACTTATCCCCGGAAACCGCGTCAGCCCCCAAGGTGACACTCACACCGGGCAGAAGGTCCGTAAACGTGTTCGAGGATGAAGAGATTTCCTGCATTCCGTTCCAAATCGACACCCGAGCATCTTGCGCGGTTTGAACGTCCGTCGTGGAAAACGCGGCGTCCCCGGCGAGCATCACAATGAAGTTGCCAGCGGCTCCTGTCTCCTTTGACGCCAACTGCAGCCGATACTGCGGGTTCGCCGGATCGCTTCCCACCGACACCTTGGTTGCGGTAATCCCGGCGCCGGATTCGTTCACGGCGGTGACGACCTGGTCGAGCGTCATCCCTTGGGTATCAATCTCTTTTTTTACCTGGCCGTCTTTGAGGGCGATAGTGAGCACTGTGGCGCTCTCCGGCCAGTCGCTGAGCAGGGACGAAACCGAAACCTGGGCCTTTGCCACTTGGACAACTTCCAGGTCGATAGCGCCGGCGGAAGCTCCTTCGGCCGTGGCTACTGAAACCTTCTCAGAGCTGCTCGTGCCTGAGTGGATGTTAAGAGCGTTGGCCTTGCTCGTCTCGGTGGCCGTTTTTCCGACATCGGCGATGCGTGTGTTGAGTGCTTGGAGCGCATTCACCAGCGTCTGAGTGCCGGAGACCTTGTTTTTCAGGAGTGACTGCGGACGCGCTTCCAACTGCATGAGCTGGTTGATCATGGTGGCGGTGTCCAAACCGCTGACCATGCCGCCAATCGAAAACGCCACGCGAGTTCCTCCTGAAAGAAGCCTGTTTACTAGAAGAAATGCTGACGCCCGGCAGCGAAGAGTGTGAGGTCCAATTCGTTCGCCTCGCTGCCGGGCCGCATTCAGCCGTTAGCTACCCGGATTTAGCCGAGGAGCTGCAGCACACCCTGGTTGATCTGGTTGGCCTGAGCCAGCATCGCAGTGCCGGCCTGGGACATGATCTGGTTCTTGGTGAACTTAGCCATTTCCGAAGCCATGTCGGTGTCGCGGATACGAGACTCCGCAGCCGAAAGGTTTTCCGCAGAGATGTTGATGCTCTTGATCGCAGTCTCAAAGCGGTTCTGCGAAGCACCAAGGTTGGAGCGCTGGGCGGAGATGTTCGAGATGGCGGTGTCGATCTTGACAATCGTGCCCTGCGCGGCGTCGTGGCCCGTCACGTCGAAGTCCCCAGCCGCGGCAGCACCGGCCAGGGCGCCCACAGCAGTGGTTACATCGGCCAAGGTCACCTCAATGGCGTTGTTCGCGTCGCCTGCCGCGCCAACCTGGAACTTGAGGCTCGCTCCTGAGTTACCGAGGCTACCCTTCAGCAGGTCGATGCCGTTGAAGGTGGTCGACTCAGTGATGCGGTTCAACTCCGCGCCCAGCTGGTCAGCTTCCTTCTTGATGGCGGTGCGGGCCTCAGGGTTGTTCGAATCGTTCGCACCCTGAACTGCCAGGTCGCGCATGCGCTGCAGGATGGAGTGGACCTCGGTGAGCGCACCTTCAGCGGTCTGGATGACGGAGATGCCGTCCTGGGCGTTGCGGGCGGCAACGTTCAGGCCGTTGACCTGCGAGCGCAGGCCCTCGGAGATGGACAGGCCGGCTGCGTCATCGGCAGCGCGGTTGATGCGCAGGCCGGTGGACAGCTTCTCCAGGGACTTGGAAATGTCGTTCTGGGTGTTCGAGAGGTTGCGGTACGAGTTCAGGGCCGCAACGTTGGTGTTAATGGCGAAAGCCATGATGAAACTCCTCCATGAGATGGTACAAATTCACCGGCCCGTCCATGGGCTGGCACTTGTAGCTATCGGAGGATTACGAGGATCCGTTAGGAGAAGTGCAAAGTATTTTTCGCGGTGCGGGCCGCCGGGGCCGGCTGCTGCGAACAGGTCAAGAAACCGCGGCCCGTGGCTGCGTGGCGGCGAAGCGTGTAATCCCGCCGATGGTCTGATCGGCCAGCGCAGTCAGGTACGCCTTCCGACGGGAGGGAGCGATCCGCGACTCGGGCACATGGCCGGCACCGTCGTCGTCGGAATAGTGGGTGTGCAGGCCGTCCCGGAGGAGGCGGATGGCCTCGGAGCGCTGCTGGGAGACGGCCGAGTGGGTAGCGCCGAGCTCTTCGGCGATCTCCTTGACGGTGCGGTCCTCGAAGTAGATTTGCTCCACGATGTAGCGCATCTTCGCGGGAAGGTGGTGGACCGCGGCCTTCAGGAAGGCGAGCCGCTCCTCGGTGAGGAGAGAGCCTTCGGGCGACACCGTCTCGGAGACCAGGAATTCGGCCGTGGTGTCATCCAGGGCGGAGACGGTGCGGGAGGCATCATCCATGGCCGCCTCAGCGGTCTCCCGGTCCACCCCGAGGGCGGCGGCAAGCTCGTCGACGCTCGGGTAGCGGCCGAGTTCGGCCGTCAGGGTTTCGCGGACGGACAGCGTTTGTTTGATCCGCTTGCGAACGGAGCGGGGAGCCCAGTCGATGGCACGCATCTCGTCGGCAAAGGCGCCGATGATGCGGCGGCGGGCAAAGGCACCGAAGGGGACGCCGAGATCCGGATTAAAGGCGTCGGCGGCGGTGATGAGGGCAACCGAGCCGGCAGAGGCGAGGTCGTCGCGGGAGAGGTGGGTGGCTTTGGCACACACTTCGGAGACCAGGTATCCG
Organism: Arthrobacter sp. Y3223166; assembly: GCF_059090935.1. Lineage (NCBI taxonomy): Bacteria > Bacillati > Actinomycetota > Actinomycetes > Micrococcales > Micrococcaceae > Arthrobacter > Arthrobacter sp. Y3223166. The sequence continues at coordinate 29,465 of NZ_JBNHGE010000015.1, forward strand.
ACGAGCGGGAGGTTTTCAACCACCAGTGCATTGCGGTCAGCACGATTCACTGACATGTCCCCCTCCGTGCCCAGAAATACGTGGACAAACCATCCCAGCTACCAAGGGGTGCGGCCCCGGAAGAACGATTCATCTCTTGGTGAAACCTACCATCAATTGCTCCTAACGCAAGGGGGTGGTGCTGCCGATAGATAGGAATGTAGCCATGCCGTTACTTCTTGTTCATTTAGTGCGGCTTTTTGACGCGGACCCGCGGGGGTTGTGTCCGCAGAATCAACCAGGGGAGGTGCCTGACATGGGAGCCCATGAACTGTCCGCCATGCTGTGGCACGAACGCGAACTTCTTGAACTGCTGGTCTTCAAACTCGAGGAGGAGCAGCTGCTCCTGACCGCCGGCAAGTCCCGGTGGCTGCAGCACGCCACCCGGGAGGTGGAACAGGTGTTGGAGAGGCTGCGCGACGCCGGCCTGGCCCGCACGGTGGAGGTGGCCGCCCTGGCCCGGGAGTGGGGTACGCCGGACGGCGCCACGCTGCGGGAGCTGACCGAACAGGCTCCGGTGGGGCCATGGGGCGAAATCTTCACGGGACATCTGCAGGCGCTGACCCAGCTGACCCTGCAGATCCGCGAACTGCGCGACGTGAACGAGAAGTTCCTGCGTGCGGCTGCCCGGTCCACCCAGGAAACGCTGGCCAATTTCAATCCCGATGCCGGGACCTACGACGCACAGGGGACGGCAGGGCTTTCGGGCAACCGCTCCCAGCTGTTCGACACAACGATCTGAGGTTTTCGCAGTGAGTACCTTCAGCGGCCTGAACACCGCGTACACCGGTCTGGTGGCCGCCCGCCAAGGGTTGAACGTGGTGGGCCAGAACATCGCCAACGCCAATACCGAGGGCTACACCCGCCAGCGGGTCAGCACGTCGTCCATCGGCGCCCTTGACCGCACCGGGCTGCTGACCGGCGGAGTGCAGATCGGCCAGGGCGTTTCGGTGGACGCGATAGCGCGACTGGGTGACATGCACCTGGACACGCGCGTCCGGTTCTCGGCCGGTGTCGCCGGGTATTCTGCAGTGCGCGCCGATACGATGTCCGGCCTGGAAGCGTCGTTGCGCGAGCCGGGCCAATACGGCATCTCGACGCAGCTTCAGGAGTTTTGGGCCTCCTGGCAGGCCCTGTCGAACCGGCCGGATGACGGCGCCGCCGGCGCGGTGGTGCTGGAAGAGGCGAACATCTTGGCCAACATGGTCAAGCGCGGTTACCAGGAGGTTCGCGAGCAGTTCTCCCGCCTGCGCTCCGATGTGGACACGATGACCGCGGAGGTCAACGGCGCTGCGTCCCAGGTAGCCAACCTCAACGAGAAGATTCGTTTTGCCGTCGCCAACGGAGGGTCCGCCAACGAGCTGATGGACCACCGCAACCTGCTGACCGAACGGCTGGCTGCCCTCACCGGAGCCACGGTTCGCCACGGCGGCGACGGGCAGGTGGATGTGCTGATCGGCGGGAATGCGATTGTCACTGGTTCCAGCGCCCAAAGAATCGCCGTTACAGCGGACTCGGATACGGATATTTCCGGCACCAAAGGCGTTCACCTCAAATGGGAAGGCGATAGCCGCGAAAGCATGCCGGTTGTGCTCGGAGGCGGCGAGATCGCTGGGGCGTTGTCGATGCTAAGCAACGGTGAGGACGATGGCCCGTTGAAGAAGGCCGCCGGCAGCTACGACACTTTCGCCACCACGTTGAAGGACTCGGTGAACAACGTCTACGCGAAGACTGCGCCCGGCGAGAATCCCGCACCGGAGTTTTTCAGTTTTGATCCCAATCTGCCCCCCGGTGCGCTGGCGCTGACCGTTGCGATCAAAACGGTAGACGGCCTCAAGGCGGGTGATCCCGCGAAGGGAAATCTTGATGGCTCCATCGCCGACGAGTTGTCCCAAATCGGCATTCGGGCAGGCTCACCGGATCGCGTCTGGGAGAACATTGTCACCACCATCGGTGTAGCCGCAAAGACGGAGCTGCAGCAGTCCAACCTCGCGGACATCGCGTCCCAGTCCGCCAAGACGTTGCAACTGTCCAACGCGTCCGTGGACATGGACGAAGAGAACGTCAACCTGCTGACATACCAGCACGCCTACCAGGGCGCGGCCCGGGTGATGACGGCCATTGATGAAATGCTCGATACGTTGATCAACCGCACCGGATTGGTCGGGAGGTAGCCATGATTTCAAGAGTCACCAACCAAACGATGAGCAGCTTCGCCCAGCGCAACCTGCAGGACAATATGGCGCGTATTGCCAAGCTGCAGGAGTTGGCCGCCGGAGAGTCGCTGATTGCCCGCCCCTCGGACAACCCGACGGGCACCGCCGATTCCATGCGGACCCGTGCGGATCTGCGGGCCAACGAGCAGTACAAGCGCAATATCGATGATGCCAACGGTTGGTTGGCTACATCGGATTCAGCCCTCGGAAATGTCACTTCGCTGCTAAACAAGGCCCGGGATCTGACCATCCAGGCAACCAATGGATCGGTGTCCCCCACCGGCCGCGAAGCCATCGCGCTCGAACTGGAAAGCATCAAGGGAAGCCTGCTGGATGCCGCCAACACCAAGTACCTGGGTCGCAGCGTGTTTGCGGGCAATTCGGATGGCGCAGCGGTCTTCGCCTACGCCGACGGCTCGGCAACATACACCTTCATGGGCCCCGACTCTACGGTTGATCGTCGGATTGGCCCCGACCTGACAGTTCGAGCGGACGCTGATGGCGCGAAAATCTTCGGCAGCGACCCGGCAGACGGAAGTGCCGGCAACTCCGTGTTTGCCCTGATCGACACCTTGACGTCCAAGCTCCGGGCAGGAGTCGACATCAGCAGCCACCTGAACGACATCGACGCCCGGCTGAACACGGTGATCAACGCCCGCGCCGAGGTCGGCACCCGCCACGCCCAGATCCTGAAAGCCCAGGAGACGAACTTGGACGAAGCTGTTTCGCTTGAAGCCCGCCGCTCCGGAATCGAGGATCCGGATATCGGAAAGGTCATCCTGGACCTCAAGATGCAGGAAGTGGCCTATCAGGCCGCCCTGCAGGTAACCGCGCGGGTGCTGCAGCCGACGCTCATGGACTTCCTGCGATGAGCGCCGCGCTGACCTTCGTGGCCCCTCCCCCGGGACTGGCACCGCTGGTCGATTTCACCCTCGACGAGATCGCGGGAGCGGCCGGCCTGTACTCCCTGCAGCCCGTGGCCGAACCGGGCAAGCGCCTCTTCGTCCTGGACGCGGCGACCTACCTGAACCAGTACACCCCCGTGATTTCCGACGACGATCGTGCCGCCCTGGACCTCAATGCCTCCGAGGACGCCATGGTGCTGGTGGTGGCCAACCCCGGCGAATCGGGCACCACCGTGAACCTGATGGCCCCGATCGTGGTCAACGTGCACACCGGCGTCAGCGCCCAAGTCATTCTGGAAGGCCAGGACTGGCCGCTCCGTGCCGAACTGACACCGCAGGCCGCCTAGCTTCACCCCCCGATCGCGTGACACGGCGGTAACGGCTGAAGAAGTCAGACGTCTGAAACTCTTGAGCTGACGGCGGCTACCGTGCAAGAGTTATGCCCACGGTCCAAGGGACCTGCTGGGGGATCCGGAATCACCGGTTATGGCTTCCGGCGGCTTATGGGGGAACCGCCGGAAGCAACCACCCTCACCCCTCGTCCGGATCCGCGCGTTTTGCCCGGGTCAGCTCTGCCCGGAGCAGCAGTTCGCCGCCGTCGGGATAGAGCACCTCTTCCAGCACCAACGGGTGCGGCGGAGCCAGCTTGCTCTTCGAGTCCCTTACCTTCGCCAGCATCCGGTCGCGCAGCCACTCCGGCGCCTGCTCGCCGCTGCCCACCAACAACGATGCGCCGATCAGGGCACGCACCATGTTGTGGCAGAACGCGTCGGCTTGCACCGTGGCCGTGACAACGCCGTCGGCTCCTCGGGCGAATTCGAACTTCTGCAACTCCCGAATGGTGGTGGCGCCTTCCCTGGGCTTGCAGAACGCCAGGAAGTCGCCGATGCCCAGGAGCTTGGCGGCTGCGCGGTTCAGGAGATCGACGTCGACGGCGTGCTTGTGCCACAGCGTGGTGTTGCGAGACAGCGGGTCCCACGTCTCGGCCCGGTCCGCGATCCGGTAGCTGTAGCGGCGCCAGAGGGCGGAGAACCGGGCGTCGAACCCGTGGGGGGCGAGGACGGCGCGCTTAACCTCGATGGCCCCGGCAAGGTCCCGATAGGGTACCGGGGCGCCGACGCGGCCGCCGAGCACCTTGGCCAGCACGCCGCGCAGGCGCCGGACCAGGGCTTCGGCGGGATCGACCTCGCGGCCGCGGGCCAAGCCGTGCCACTCCCCCGGGTCCAGGTCGAAATGCACCACCTGCCCGCGGGCGTGGACCCCCGCGTCGGTGCGGCCGGCAACCGTCAGCCGGACCGACCGGCGGATCATGATTGCCAGCGCCTCCTCGAGCGCGCCCTGCACGGTCAGCCGGCCGGGCTGCACGGCCCACCCGCTGAAGGGGCCGCCGTCGTACGCAAGATCCAGGCGGACACGCAAGGGCCCGCCGTCCCGGCCTGGGACGGGGGAAACAGTCGGAGGCATGGATTCCATGCTACCGGGAGCCCCCGAGTCCTCCGGATGCCGCCGGCGCCCGCGGCTGGTTGCAGGCGGCGACCTGCCAGGCATCGGCGGACTGTCGACGGGGGCGGGCATTCGGTCTATGTTGCTGGGACAGCGCCCGCACACACGGGCGGGACCGCGAGGTTCGGAGGAGCGATGGCAGGCAGCCCCGGAATGGCAACCACCACGGATCACAACCGCCGGATCGCCCTGCCCGGGATCGTCCTCGGGGTGGGGCTCGGCGGCTTCGTGGACGGCATCCTGTTGCACCAGATCCTGCAGTGGCACCACATGCTCACGAGCGCGGACACCGCGAACATCGACGTAGGTTCGTTCCCGGCGAACACCGTCCACGGCCTGCAGATGAACACGCTGTGGGACGGGCTGTTCCATACGGTGACCTGGCTGGCCGTGCTGATCGGGCTGGGCCTGTTGTACTCGCGGGTGACGACCTCGCGCGGACGGGTCTGGGCATCCCGGACCCTCTGGGGCTGGATGCTGCTCGGCTGGGGACTCTTCAATCTCGTGGAGGGGATCATCGACCACCACATCCTCGCCATTCACCACGTCATCGGCGGCGAGTACCAGATGCTGGCCGACATTCTCTTCCTGATCTTCGGGGCACTGCTGGTGATCGGCGGTTGGCTGCTGCAACGGTCCGGGCGGGTGGTAGACCTGAGGGCTGGCACCCCCGGGCGGGAACCAGCGTGATCGGCGCCCACTCGGTCCACAACCATCAGCCGGCCGCGTTCGACGGCGTGCTGCTACCGGCCCTCGTGGCGGCGGCAGCCGTCGCCTACCTGGCGTTGGCGTGGCTGCGGAGCCGCGAGGACCGCGGCTGGAGCCGCCGGCGGACCGTTTCCTTCCTCGCCGGCGCGCTGTTGCTGGCGCTGGGCCTCGCGCCGCAGCTGATGCCGCTGCCGCCGGGCGGGCTGCCGGCCCACATGGTCCAGCACCTGCTGATTGGCATGTATGCGCCGATCGGCCTAGTGCTTGGTGCGCCGGTGACTCTGCTGCTGAGGTCGGTGCCGCGCCGTTGCGGCAGGGTGATCGGAAGGGTGCTGCGCTCACACCCGGCCCATCTGGTGGCCAACCCCGTGACTGCGCTGGTACTCACCCTCGGCGGGCTGGCGGGGCTGTACTTCACGCCGCTCTACAGCCTCGCGGCGGACACCCCGCTGCTGCACCACGCCGTCCACCTGCACTTCCTAGCCGCCGGCTGCCTCTTCGCCTGGGTGATCGCCGGGCCGGACCCGGCACCGCGCAGGCCCTCCGTGCCGGCGCGGCTGGTGGTGCTGGGCGTCGCCATCGCCGGCCATGCGGTCCTGTCCCAGTTGCTCTACGCGGGGCTGTTCGTCCAGGTCCCGGCGCCGGCCGCCGAGCTGAGGCTTGCCGGCGAACTGATGTATTACGGCGGAGACGTTGCCGAGCTGCTGCTGGCCTTCGCGCTGGTGTCGACGTGGCGGCCCCGGCGCATGCCGCTGGCCAGCCGGCCGATTCCCGTCCACGACGCTGAACCGCGTCGCGGCGAACCGGCCGCACCAAGCTCCCGCGGGACCGGACCCCGCGCCCCCGAGGCGGGCCCGGCGTCGTTATGGGGGGGGGGCTTGAAGATACGCAAAAGCCCGCCGCCCCGGAAGGGGACGGCGGGCTTCAAGCAGTGAAGGCGAAGAACTACTTCTTCTCTTCGGCAGCATCCTCGGCGGACTCGGCCGACGGAGCGGACTCTGCGGACTCGGGAGAGTCAGCGGAATCGCCGGACTGCGCCGACTCGGGCGATTCAGCGGACTCGGCCGAAGCGGTCTCTTCCTCGACCGGAGCCGGGGCAGCCTTGGCCGTGGCCTTCTCGGCCTCGTTCACGACGGCCTGCTTCGGGGACACCGGCTCCATCACCAGTTCGATGACGGCCATGGGGGCGTTGTCGCCCTTGCGGTTGCCGATCTTGGTGATGCGGGTGTAGCCGCCGTCGCGGTTGGTCATCACCGGCGCGATGTCGGTGAACAGCTCGTGCACGATGCCCTTGTTGCTGATCACTGCCAGCACGCGGCGGCGCGAGGCCAGGTCGCCGCGCTTGGCGAACGTGATCAGGCGCTCGGCGAACGGGCGCAGGCGCTTGGCCTTGGTGACCGTGGTGGTGATCCGCTTGTGCTCGAAGAGCGCGGCGGACAGGTTGGCGAGCATCAGGCGCTCGTGGGCAGGACCGCCTCCGAGGCGCGGACCCTTAGCGGGGGTAGGCATTATGTTTTCTCCTCAATGGTGCCGCTGTGCGCTCCCGAGCGCCGTGGCGGCAGAATTCTTGCGTTTTAGAGTTCGTCCTCGAAGGTTTCGTCCTCGTCGATGGCTGCGGCGCGGGCAGCCAGATCGAACCCAGGGGGCGAATCCTTCAGCGACAGACCCAGTTCCACCAGCTTTGCCTTGACCTCGTCGATGGACTTGGCACCGAAGTTGCGGATGTCCATCAGGTCGGCCTCGGAGCGGGCTACGAGTTCACCCACGGTGTGGATGCCCTCACGCTTAAGGCAGTTGTAGGAACGGACGGTCAGTTCCAGGTCCTCGATCGGCAGGGCCATGTCGGCAGCCAGGGCGGCGTCCGTGGGGCTCGGGCCAATCTCGATGCCTTCGGCGGCGGTGTTCAACTCGCGGGCCAGGCCGAACAGTTCAACCAGGGTGGTTCCGGCAGAGGCGACGGCGTCGCGCGGTGCAATGGAGGCCTTGGTTTCGACGTCGACGATCAGGCGGTCGAAGTCGGTGCGCTGCTCAACACGGGTTGCCTCAACCTTGAAGGTCACCTTCAGCACCGGCGAGTAGATGGAGTCGACCGGGATGCGGCCGATCTCCTGGTCGCCGGACTTGTTCTGGGCTGCCGACACGTAGCCACGGCCGCGTTCGATGGTCAGTTCGAGTTCGAACTTGCCCTTCTCGTTCAGCGTGGCGATGTGCAGGTCCGGGTTGTGGAACTCCACGCCGGCCGGCGGCGCGATGTCCGCGGCGGTGACGACACCGGGTCCCTGCTTGCGCAGGTAGGCAACCACGGGCTCGTCGTGCTCGGAGGAGACAGCCAGGTTCTTGATGTTCAGGATGATCTCGGTGACATCTTCCTTCACACCCGGCACGGTGGTGAACTCATGCAGCACGCCGTCGATGCGGATGCTGGTGACGGCAGCCCCCGGAATCGAGGACAGCAGCGTGCGGCGGAGGGAGTTTCCGAGGGTGTAGCCAAAGCCCGGCTCCAGCGGTTCGATGACGAACCGGGAGCGGTTATCGGCCACTACTTCTTCAGTAAGGGTGGGGCGCTGTGCAATGAGCACTTAGATTTCCTTTCAGCGAGCATCCGCTATATGACGCAGCACGAATTGGTGGAAAAGGGCGGCTGGTCAGCCTCCAGCGTGGAACTTTCGGCCGCCGACAGACTCTCCCGCAAAAGTGGGAGGAATCTGTGCGGCGGCCAAAAGTATCCTTGGGCTGTTTAGACGCGGCGGCGCTTCGGCGGACGGCAACCGTTGTGCGCGCTGGGGGTGACGTCCTGGATGGAGCCAACCTCGAGGCCAGCGGCCTGCAGCGAACGGATTGCGGTCTCGCGTCCCGACCCCGGGCCCTTCACGAAGACGTCGACCTTCTTCAGGCCGTGCTCCTGGGCACGCTTGGCGGCCGATTCGGCAGCCATCTGCGCGGCGAACGGGGTGGACTTGCGGGAGCCCTTGAAGCCAACCTCGCCGGCCGAGGCCCACGAGATGACGGCACCGGTCGGATCCGTGATGGACACGATGGTGTTGTTGAAGGTGCTCTTGATGTGCGCCTGGCCCAGCGCGATGTTCTTCTTGTCCTTGCGACGCGGCTTGCGTACCGCTCCACGAGTCTTGGGGGGCATTGCTTCTCCTACAAAGTTGGTTGGTAGCTATCTGACCGGCTGGGAATCAGCGGGTCTTCTTCTTACCGGCGACGGTGCGCTTCGGGCCCTTGCGGGTGCGAGCGTTGGTCTTGGTGCGCTGTCCGCGGACGGGCAGGCCACGGCGGTGGCGGATGCCTTCGTAGCTGCCGATCTCAACCTTGCGGCGGATGTCGGCTGCAACTTCGCGGCGGAGGTCGCCTTCTACCTTGTAGTTGCCCTCGATGAAGTCACGCAGCTGCACGAGCTCAGCGTCGGTGAGGTCCTTGACGCGGGTTTCCGGGCTGATGCCGGTCTCCGCGATAACCTGCTCTGCACGGGTCTTACCCACGCCGTAGATGTAAGTCAGGGCGATAATTACCCGCTTTTCGCGGGGAATATCTACGCCAGCGAGACGAGCCATAGTGGCGGTTCTCCTTGTTGTATCCGGAGGTCTGAAGCAGCGCGGCCCCGTTGTTCGGGTCCCCGGCCTCCGTGCCGGGGGTGTGCAGGTTGCCCTGCTGCGCTGCCTTTATCTTGAGTTACTACGCGTGGGCGTGCTGCCCCTGCTTGAAGCAGGAGTCTTAGCCCTGGCGCTGCTTGTGGCGCGGGTTCTCGCAGATCACAATGACGTTGCCCTTGCGACGAATCACCTGGCACTTGTCACAAATCCGCTTGACGCTCGGCTGGACCTTCATGGTTTTCCTTTGCGTTGTTAGCTGATGCTGCCTTGTAACTACTTACGGTTCTCCGCAGTTGCCTGCGGCATAAGCCTTTACTTGTAGCGGTAGACGATACGGCCCCGTGAGAGGTCGTACGGGCTGAGTTCCACCACAACGCGGTCCTCGGGGAGGATCCTGATGTAGTGCTGACGCATCTTTCCCGAGATATGAGCCAGCACAACGTGCCCGTTGGTCAACTCAACGCGGAACATCGCATTGGGCAGAGCCTCCTGCACAGTGCCTTCAATCTCAATGACACCGTCTTTCTTAGCCATATCCTCCGCTAACGTCAGTAACCATCGCCGGAGCGGTGGCTAGTTTTAGGGTTTCGCTTGCCGCTACACTCCCACTGAGCCGTACGTTCCGGCAGGCTTTCGCGGGCGCCATGCACCCGAAGATGGGCATGAAGGTAGAGACAACCAACAGACAACTGTACTCCGGAAGCCGGATAAAGTTAAATCCGGGTAAGGGTCGGGGACGCGGGCGGCAGACTTCAGCCGAGGTGCGGATACTTCTCCAGTACGACGCCGGCCGCCGCCACCCGTTCGGCACTCACCACGGCGTCCCAAATGGCCGCGGTGACCGCTTCCGCGGCCAGCACGTGCAGTTCCGCCCGGGGGTCGATGGGCCCGTCCTGCACCAGCTGCTGCGCACCGGTGGCCAGGGCGAAGACCACGTCCCCGTCCATCAGGGTGTGCGACGGGCTAACCGCCCGGGCCAGCCCGGCATGCGCGGCCGATGCCGTCCGCTTGGTCTGCGCCGGATCCAACACGGCGTTGGTGGCGACCACGCACAGGGTGGTGTTCAGCGGCCCGGCCGCCGGTGAGCCGGTTCCTCCCGGTGCTCCTGGTGCCTCTGGAACTCCTGCCGCGCCGGGTGTGCCAAGCGGTTCTTCTGCTTGCGCCGCGGGCGAGGCTCCTCTGGTCCCGCGGAACGGATTGCCGGCGGCATTGGCCACCGCGAGCGCGCCGACCACGATTCCCTCGTTCGCGCCGCCCATGCGCAGCGAGGCGGTCCCCACTCCGCCCTTGTACTGCTGGAAGCCCATCGCAGCCCCGGTGCCGGCGCCCGCATTACCCCGCTGCACTACACCAAAGTCCTCCATCGCGCCGGCGGAGGCAGCGGCGTCGTACCCCATCTGCTCATCAGGCCGCGCCCTGATGTCCCCGCCGCGGCCCAGGTCGTAAAGGGCAGCGGCCGGAACGATCGGCACCACCGCATTCTGGGTGCGGAAGCCGCGCCCCTGCTCCTCCAGCCAGCGCTGCGCGCCGTGCGCGGCCACCAACCCGAAGGCGCTGCCCCCGGCGAGCACCACGGCATCCACCGTGGGCACCAGCGTGGTGGGATCGAGCGCGTCGGTCTCGTGCGTGGCCGGCCCGCCCCCGCGGACATCCACTGCGCCGACCGTCCCGGCCGGCGGCAGCACCACGGTGACGCCGGTGAGCCAACCGTCGCCGATCTTCTGGACCTGGCCCACGCGGATGCCGGGCACGTCGGTAATGGAAGAAGCCATGGCCTCATCCTCGCCCGGAGGATGGGGATGGGCAAGGATGAGGTGCAGCGGTAAGCACGCCCGCAGTTCCCCCTGCCCACCGGTCCGCTGCGGGTTCCGAAACTGTCGTACCCGGCTAATAGCCTGTTCTTAGTAGTTCAGCAGCATCGTTGGCCATCGGGGCGGGGGCCCGGCGGCGTCTGTGGACCTTGTTCCATGACCTCTCGTAGTCGTTGCCGTGCCGCGGGCACGCCGAAGATTGAGACGCCGACATGTTTGATCCGGCCGGACCCGAGCCACCAGCAGCACCCGAAGCAGCCGAGGCACGCGAAGCAGCGCGCGGAGCGCGGCCTGCGCACGCCGAACGCGGTGGCCCGGTCGGGACGCCCGGGATCGATGCCTTCGCCGGCGCCCTGGCCCGGGTCGACCTGCTCGGTTCCGAACAGGACCTGGTGGACCGGATCACCGCGCTGGAAAACGCCAAGGACGCGGCGGCCGCCGCCCAGGCCAAGCTGCAGGTAGCCCTGGATGAGGCCACGCGGGCCCGGCGCGCCGCCGCCGGGGTCCCGAAGAACCGGCAGGGCCAGGGCATCGCGAAGCAGATCGCGCTGGCGCGGCGGGAATCCCCGCACCGCGCCGCGCTCATGCTCGGCGTCGCGAAGATCCTTGTCACCGAAATGCCTCACACCCTCAACGCCCTGGCCACCGGGCATCTGAACGAGTGGCGCGCAGCGACCCTGGTCCGCGAAACCGCGTGCCTGACCAAGGAAGACCGGGCCGCGGTGGACCAGGAACTGGCCGGCAACCCGGCCCGCCTGCACGGGCTGGGCAACCGGCAACTCGAAGCCGAAGCCAAACGGATCGCCTACCGTCTGGACCCCCGCGCCGTGGTGAACCGCGCCGCGAAAGCCGAAGCCGACCGGCACGTCTCCGCCCGCCCCCAACCCGACACCATGGTGGCCGTCCGGACACTGCTGCCCGTCGTCCAGGGCGTGGCCCTGATGGCCGCGCTGCACCGCGAAGCCGACCGGTTGCGCAACAACGGCGACGCCAGGACACGCGGCCAGGCCATGGCTGACACCATGTTCGAACGCGTCACCGGTGCCACCACCGCCGACCCCGCCCGCACCGAAATACAGCTCGTCATGACGGACCGCGCCCTGCTCCAAGGCGACAGCGAACCGGCCTGGCTCACTGGCTACGGCGTCGTCCCGGCTCAATACGCCCGGGACCTCATCCGCCTTCCGCAAAACCCGCCCGTACCAACCGGCACCGCCAGGGGCGGCACCGGCCACGCGGCGGGCTTGGCCGGCAAGAGGCCACCCGACCAAAGAGCACCGGCAGGAACGCTGACCGGCCATGAGCCGTTGGGCCAAGCGCCCGGGCAGAATGCGCCGCCGGCAGGCACCGAACCTGGTTGGAAGACCGCACGGCAGACCGCCCGACGCAGCAAAGAGCTGAAACCCGGCGGCGTTGCGGACGTCTGGATCCGCCGCCTCTACACCGCCCCCGGCACCGGGCAACTGCTCGGTATGGATTCGAAAGCCCGCAGGTTCCCGGCCGGACTACGCCGGATGGTCATCGCCCGCGACCAGGTCTGCTCCGGCCCCTGGTGCGACGCCCCGATCCGGCACATCGACCACATCGTCGCCTGGTCCGACGGCGGGAAAACCACCATTACCAACGGACAGGGCCTGTGCGAACGCTGTAACCAGGACAAAGAAGCCGAAGGCTGGTCCAGCCGGACAGTCGGCGGGCCCCTGCACCAGGTCGAAACCACGACCCCCACCGGGCACACCTACATCAACACCGCGCCGCCACCGCCGGGCACGCCTCCGCCCGGAACGAAAGCGGCCTAGCGGCCGGCCCGTTGGCGCTCGTGGCCGCTCGGTGCAGCCCTCAGACTCTTCTCGAATCCGGCGATTAGCAGCTAGCCGGCCCCGATGGCCACCAGGCTCTGCTGCCCGACGTCGAGGCACGCCCCGAGGAGTAGGACCACCACATAGGCGCTGACCGGGACCAGCAGCGCCCACTCGCGTGCCGAACCGGCATTGCCCAGCAGCGGCAGGGCGAAGTAGCCGTTCCGCCGCCAGATGGCGTTGAGCAGCGGGATCCTGCGCCACACCTTGGGTGGCTTGATTCGCAGCGGCCACAGCAGGTTCACTCCCCCGGTGGTCAGCATGTCGCCGAGCACATGCATGACGACGCCGATGCCCATGGCCAGCGGGAACCAGTTGTGCTGTTCCGGGGCGTACAGGGCGATGAAGACCGCCACAGACAGGCCGACGGCCCACGGTATTTTCTGCAGCCCGTCGGGCAGGAACTTCAGCGCCTTGGCGGCAAAGGCCACCAGCAACACGCACAGAATGCCGGCGCCCGGGTAGACCGTGCCGAACCGCTCGGTCTCGGCAGTCCAGAGCCCGGCGACCCACGCGATCGCGACGAACGCCGCCAGGCCGATCAGCGAGTGAGTGCCCCTGCGGTGCCCGCCGGCCACAGCGCCAATACCGGCACAGACGGCATTGGAGAGCGGCGGCAACGAGCGGGCGATGGTGGCGTGGCGGTGATCGGCATCCGGGACGAGTGCGGCGCCGGCGGTCACCATGGCACCGGTGATCAGGCCGAGCGGCCCCACGTCCAGCAGCCCCCAGCCCAGGGTGAGGCTCTGCCCGCCCCAGCCCATCGGCGTCGTCAGGGCATCCAGCGGTATGTGGACCTGGCTGGTGACCGCGATCCAGGCGGCGGCGCCGGAGAGGGCGTGGTGGGCTCCCATCATGATGGGCAGGGTCCTTTCGGGAGTGCGGCGTCCGCGCGCAGCCCTTCGGCCGCCGCGGTGGGGCCGGGTCGGGGTGCGGTGTCCGTGCGCAGCCAATCGGCCGCCACGGCGGACCGGGTCGCGGTGCGGTGTCCGTGCGCATCCCTTCGCCCAGCCGCGGCAGGCCGCCCCGGGTGGGCAGGATGCGGATTAACCTCTAAAGGCCGGGCCGGCTGGACGATGGATCCAGCGGGACCCGGCCTTTCGATGACGTCAGGCCAAGGGTGTGGCAGCGGGCGTTTAGTCCAGCGGTACCGGGGTAACCCCCAGCGGAGCCAGCCTGGCCGCTCCCCCGTCTTCGGCGGTCAAAACCCAGATGCCGCCGTCGTGCACTGCCACGGTGTGCTCCCACTGGCAGGACCGCGAGCCGTCCGTGGTCACGACGGTCCAGTCGTCGTCCAGCACCTTGGTCTCGATGTCCCCGCGCACCAGCATGGGTTCGATGGCCAGGCAGAGCCCGGGACGGATCTTCGGGCCGCGGTGGTTCGTCCGGTAGTTCAGCACGTCCGGGGCCTGATGCATGGCGGTGCCGATGCCGTGGCCCACGTAGTCCTCCAGGATGCCCAACGGTTTGCCCGGCACGGAGGAGACGTAGTCGTCGATGGCGTTGCCGATGTCGCCCACGCGGTGGCCGGTGGCGAGGGCGGCAATGCCGTGCCACATGGCCTCCTCCGTGACGTCGGACAGCCGCTGGTCTTCCGGATCGGCGGTGCCCACGATCACGCCGCGGGCGGAGTCGCCGTGCCAGCCGTCAATGCTGCAGCCCCCGTCGATCGAGATGATGTCCCCGTCGCCGAGCACCTTACCGCCCGGGATTCCATGAACCACTTCCTCGTTGACGGACACGCAGACCGTTGCGGGGAAGCCGTGGTAGCCCTTGAAATTGCTCTTGGCCCCGGCCTCGTCCAGCACCGCTTCGAAGGCCGCGTCCACATCCGCGGTCGTCGCGCCGGGGACGGCTGCGGCAACCGCAGCGTCCAGGGCGCGGCTGACCACCAGGCCGGCGGTCCGCATTTTCCGGATCTGGTCCTTGGTCTTGTATTCGATGCTGGGCTGGCCGAAGGCCATGGGCTGCCTCTTCTAACTGTCTGGCGGGGTGTCAGGCCGTGACGGACTTGAGCGCGGACATGATGCGCTCGGTGACCTCGTCGATATCGCCGATGCCGTCAACGGTCGCGACGATCCCGCGGTCAGCGTAACGGCTCACCACGGCCTCCGTCTGCTCGTGGTACAGGGCCAGCCGGCGCCGGATCACGGTTTCGTTGTCGTCACTGCGGCCTTCCTGCGCGGCGCGGCCGAGCAGGCGCTTGACCAGCTCCTCGTCGTCGGCGGTCAGCTGCAGCACGATGTCCAGCTGCGAGCCGGCATCGGCCAGGATGCTGTCCAACTCGTCGACCTGGCCGCCGGTGCGGGGGTAGCCGTCCAGCAGAAAGCCGTCGGCGGCGTCGGGCTGCTTCAACCGGTCGCGCACCATGTTGTTGGTGACGCTGTCCGGCACGAACTCGCCCTTGTCGATGTACTTCTTGGCCTCGACGCCGAGCGGCGTCTCTTCCTTCACATTGGCTCGGAAGATGTCTCCGGTGGAGATCGCGACGATGCCCAGCCGGTCGGAGATGCGGGAGGCCTGGGTGCCTTTGCCCGATCCGGGCGGGCCGATAATGAGCATTTGTGTCATCGCAGAAGTCCTTCGTAGTGACGTTGCTGTAGTTGTGCGTTGATTTGTTTGACGGTCTCCAGGCCCACACCAACCATGATGAGGATGGAGACGCCGCCGAACGGGAAGTTCTGGTTGGCGTTGATCAGTACCAGGGCGATCAGCGGGATGAGCGAGACGATGCCCAGGTAGAGCGCGCCGGGCAGAGTGATCCTGGCCAGCACGTACTGCAGGTACTCCGCCGTGGGGCGGCCGGCCCGGATGCCCGGGATGAAGCCGCCGTACTTCTTCATGTTCTCCGCCACTTCCTCGGGGTTGAACGTGATCGCCACGTAGAAGTAGGTGAAGAAGACGATCAGTGCGAAGTAGACCGCCATGTAGAACGGCGAGTCCCCGCTGACCAGGTAGGTGTTGATCCAGTTGACCCACTCCGGCGGCGCGGTGGTTCCGTCGGCCGGCGTGTTGAACTGGGCGATCAGGGACGGCAGGTACAGCATCGACGACGCGAAGATTACCGGGATGACACCGGCCATGTTCACCTTGATCGGGATGTAGGTGCTGGTGCCGCCGACCGTGCGGCGTCCCACCATGCGCTTGGCGTACTGCACGGGGATGCGGCGCTGCGACTGTTCCACGAAGACCACCGCGGCGACGGTCAGCAGGCCGACGATCAGCACGCCCAGGAACACGTTCACGCCCTGGGTGTTCCAGATCTCGCCCAGCGAGCTCGGGAAACCGGCGGCGATGGAGATGAAGATCAGCAGGGACATGCCGTTGCCGACGCCCTTCTCGGTGATCAGCTCGCCCATCCACATGATCAGGCCGGTGCCTGCGGTCAGGGTCAGGATGATCAGGGAGATCGTGACCAGGTTGTCCTCGGGGATGATCGGGACCGGGCAGTCCCCCAGGAGGGCGCCGGTCCGCGCCAGCGACACCAGCGTCGTGGCGTTGAGCAGGCCCAGCGCGATGGTCAGGTAACGGGTGTACTGCGTGAGCTTGGACTGGCCCTGCGGGCCTTCCTGATGCAGTTCCTGGAACCGGGGAATGACGACGCGCAGCAACTGCACGATGATGCTGGCGGTGATGTACGGCATGATGCCGAGGGCGAAGATGGACACCTGCAGCAGCGCACCGCCGCTGAAGAGGTTGACGAACTGGTACAGCCCGCCGCTGGTGTTGCCCAGCGCCAGACACTGCTGCACGTTGCCGTAGTCCACGCCGGGGGCGGGGATGAAGACGCCCATGCGGTAGACCGTCATGATGCCGAGCGTGAACAGCAACTTGCGCCGCAGGTCCGGCGTCCGGAATGCCCGGCCAATTGCGCTAAGCAAGCGTCCTCCCAAGAAGTTTCTGATGCCGCTGCGCGGCAAGTCACAAGATCCGAGTCTATCGGCTCGGCCCGTTCGCATTAAACGGGTTAAGAATACGTGGTGTGCCTTAAAGCGGCTGAACTCGTGGCGGCCGGCGTAAACCGGCCACCACGAGTTCAGTCAGAGGCTGCTAAAAGACCCCACCAGTCACGGGCTGCTAGAGCGCCGTCACGGTGCCGCCGGCGGCGGCGATCTTTTCAGCGGCACTGGCGGAGAAGGCGTCAACCTTCACATCGACCTTGACGGTGATGTCGCCGGTGCCCAGGACCTTCACGGGCTGGTTCTTGCGAACCGCACCCTTGGCCACCAGGGCGTCCACGGTCACTTCGCCGCCCTCGGGGAACAGCTCGTTGAGCTTGTCCAGGTTTACGACCTGGAATTCCACCTTGAACGGGTTCTTGAAGCCGCGCAGCTTCGGCAGGCGCATGTGCAGCGGCAGCTGGCCGCCGGCAAAGCCAGCCTTGACCTGGTAACGGGCCTTCGTACCCTTGGTACCGCGACCGGCGGTCTTGCCCTTGGAGCCTTCACCACGACCGACACGGGTCTTGGCGGTCTTGGCACCGGGGGCAGGACGCAGGTGGTGGACCTTCAGAGTTTTGTTCTCTTCTGCCATTTTTACTTCGCCTCCTCAACCTTCACCAGGTGAGAAACAGTGTTGACCATGCCGACGGTCACTGCATCGGCGCTGCGGACAACGGTGTGTCCGATGCGCTTCAGGCCCAGTGAACGCAGCGTGTCGCGCTGGTTCTGCTTGCCGCCAATGACGGACTTGATCTGCGTGATTTCCAACTGCGCATCCGACGGAGTCAGATTCTTGGGTGTGGTCATTACGCACCTGCCTTCTGCATGTTGCGCAGCAGGATAGCCGGCGCAACCTCGTCCAGGGGCAGGCCACGGCGGGCAGCCACGGAGCGGGGCTCCTCCAGGCGACGCAGCGCATCGACTGTAGCGTGCACAATGTTGATCGCGTTGGCCGAGCCGAGCGACTTGGAGAGCACGTCGTGGATACCGGCGCACTCGAGCACGGCGCGGACCGGGCCACCGGCGATCACACCGGTACCGGCAGCAGCCGGACGCAGCATGACAACGCCTGCAGCGGCTTCGCCCTGCACCTGGTGCGGAACGGTGCCGGCGATGATCGGCACGCGGAAGAAGGACTTCTTGGCCTCTTCCACGCCCTTGGCGATCGCTGCCGGAACTTCCTTGGCCTTGCCGTAGCCCACGCCGACCATGCCGTTGCCGTCGCCGACAACTACCAGGGCCGTGAAGCTAAAGCGGCGGCCGCCCTTGACGACCTTGGACACGCGGTTGATGGTGACGACGCGCTCGAGGAACTTGTCCTTCTCGGCGTCGCGGGCGTTGTCGCGGCCACGGCCGCGGCCGCCACGGTCGTTGCCACCACGGTCGCTGCCACCGCGTTCGCCACGACGGCCGCCGCGGCGGTCCTCCTGGCCGGAAGCAGCGGTGGTTTCAGCGGATCCCGCGGCAGCGGTCTCAGTTGCTTCAGTCACCTGAGTTTCCTTTTCGTTGTTCTCAGCGGTCACAGTGCCAGCCCACCTTCACGTGCGCCGTCGGCAACCGCTGCGATACGGCCGTGGTACCGGTTGCCGCCGCGGTCAAAGACCACGGCCTCAACACCGGCAGCCTTGGCACGCTCGGCAACGAGCTCACCGACGCGCTTTGCCTTGGCGGACTTGTCGCCGTCGAGCGCCCGCAGGTCGGCTTCCATGGTGGAAGCGGAAGCCACGGTGATGCCCTTGCTGTCATCGACAACCTGGACAAAGATGTGGCGTGCGGAGCGGTTGACCACCAGGCGCGGACGGACCGCGGTACCGGTGATGCGCTTGCGGACGCGCAGGTGGCGGCGGCCGCGTGCTGCGGACTTGGACTTCGAGGTCCGCTTCTTATTAATGCTGATCGCCATGGTTTACTTACCAGCCTTTCCGACCTTGCGGCGGATTTGCTCGCCGGCGTAGCGAACGCCCTTGCCCTTGTAGGGGTCGGGCTTGCGCAGCTTGCGGATGTTGGCAGCAACTTCGCCGACCTGCTGCTTGTTGATACCGGAAACGGAGAGCTTGGTGGCGCCCTCCACGGCGAAGGTGATTCCCTCGGGTGCGTTGACGACCACCGGGTGGCTGAAGCCGAGGGCGAACTCGAGGTCCGAGCCCTTGGCCTGCACACGGTAACCGGTGCCGACGATCTCGAGGTTCTTCTTGTAGCCTTCGGTGACGCCGACGATCATGTTGTTGATCAGCGTGCGGGTCAGGCCGTGCAAGGACCGCGATTCGCGCTCGTCGTTCGGGCGGGAGACGGTGATGGTGTTCTCGTCCAGGGAAGCCGTGATGGGCGAAGCCAGAGTGTGGCTCAGCTCGCCCTTGGCGCCCTTGACGGAGACGACGTTGCCGTCGATCTTGACCTCAACGCCTGCGGGAACGGTGATGGGGAGACGTCCAATACGTGACATTTAATCTCTTCCTTTCCGTTACCAGACGTAAGCGAGGACTTCGCCGCCCACGCCCTTCTTGCCGGCCTGACGATCAGTCATCAGCCCGGAAGAGGTGGACAGGATTGCGATGCCCAGGCCACCGAGTACGTGCGGCAGGTTGGTGGACTTCGCGTAAACGCGCAGACCGGGCTTGGAGATGCGGCGGATGCCGGCGATGGAACGCTCGCGGTTCGGACCGAACTTGAGTTCCAGGGTCAGCTTCTTGCCAACCTCGGCCTCTTCTTCCTTCCAGCCGGCGATGTAGCCTTCGGCCTTCAGGATGTCGGCGACGCGAGCCTTGAGCTTGCTGTACGGCATCGACACTGAGTCGTGGTATGCCGAGTTGGCGTTGCGCAGACGCGTGAGCATGTCTGCGACAGGATCTGTCATAGTCATTGTGGGCTCTTGCCCTTCCTCGTAACGGTTTCCTCGCTCCGGTCAGCGCTGGGCGCCGGGGCGGGACCTTTCACGTAGCTAATTAATCTTCGGTCTTGAACGGGAAGCCCAGCGCCTTCAGCAGCGCGCGGCCCTCGTCATCGGTCTTTGCAGTGGTTACTACGGTGATATCCATACCGCGCACGCGGTCGATCTTGTCCTGATCGATCTCGTGGAACATGGACTGTTCGGTCAGACCGAAGGTGTAGTTGCCGTTGCCGTCGAACTGCTTGCCGTTGAGGCCGCGGAAGTCGCGGATACGGGGCAGGGCCAGGGTGACCAGGCGGTCCACGAATTCCCACATGCGGTCGCCGCGCAGCGTCGCGTGGGCGCCGATCGGCATGCCTTCGCGCAGCTTGAACTGGGCGATGGACTTGCGGGCCTTGGTGATCTGCGGCTTCTGACCGGTGATCTGGGTCAGGTCGCGCACGGCGCCGTCGATGAGCTTGGAGTCCTTGGCGGCATCTCCAACACCCATGTTGACTACGACCTTGACCAGGCGGGGAACCTGGTTCACGTTCTCGTACTTGAACTCGTCCCGCAGAGCCTGCTTGATCTCGCCGGCGTAGCGAGTCTTCAGGCGGGGGACGATCTTGGTGACAGTCTCAGTCATTAGAGGTCCTTCCCGGAGGCCTTGGACACGCGGATGCGCACAGTGCGCTCACGTCCATCACGCTCGACGGTTTCGGTGCGGTAGCCAACGCGGGTCGGCTTCTTGGTCTCGGGATCGACGATCGCCACGTTCGAGATGTGGATCGGGGCCTCAACGGTCTCGATGCCACCGGTCTTCGTGCCGCGTTCCGACTGCCCGGCCTTGGTGTGCTTGGTGACGCGGTTAACGCCTTCGACCAGCACCCGGTTGGACTCCGTGAACACCTTCAGGACCTTGCCCTGCTTGCCGCGGTCGCCGCCGCGCTCAGCCTTGGCACCGGTGATGACCTGAACCAGGTCACCCTTCTTGATCTTGTACTTAGCCATGGACTACAGCACCTCCGGAGCCAACGAGATGATCTTCATGAACTTCTTGTCGCGAAGCTCACGGCCGACCGGGCCGAAGATACGGGTACCGCGGGGGTCGCCGTCGTTCTTGAGGATCACGGCTGCGTTCTCATCGAACTTGATGTAGGAACCATCCGCACGGCGGCGTTCCTTCTTGGTGCGAACGATGACAGCCTTGACGATGTCACCCTTCTTGACGTTGCCGCCGGGAATTGCATCCTTGACGGTGGCAACAATGGTGTCGCCAATGCCTGCGTAGCGACGGCCGGATCCACCGAGAACGCGGATGGTCAAGATTTCCTTGGCACCCGTGTTGTCGGCGACCTTCAGTCGCGACTCCTGCTGAATCACTTATTACTCCTGTCGTCGCGCCGGTTCTCATTGCTGAGCCTTGCGGAACGGATATGGGTAGCCCGCACCGTAACTCCCCCTGACCGCACGCGTGTGCGGTCCGAAGGCGGTTGCGGGAATTTGCCTATTCTGTCCATGCGGAAGGATGGATGGTCTTTCCAAACGGCACAGGCAAGATTACTAGTTTATGACCAAGACACCCCGGACGTGAAATCACGGCCAGGGGCTTGTGCTTTTCAAAGGGTCCGCGGCCGAAACCACGGTCCCTTCCAAACCCTTCCGGCTGCTCCGGCGGACCGGGATCCTCTTGTGCCGGAAGGGAAACTTAAGGGTGCGGGGCCCGCCCGCTCGGCAGGCGGGCCCCGCGCAGGACGTAGGTCCTACTTGGCCTTTTCGATGATCTCGACCAGGCGCCACCGCTTGGTGGCGGACAGCGGCCGGGTCTCGGCGATCAGAACCAGGTCGCCGATGCCGGCGGAGTTCTGCTCGTCGTGGGCCTTGCGCTTCTCGGTCCGGCGGATCACCTTGCCGTACAGCGCGTGCTTCACGCGGTCCTCAACCTCGACCACGATGGTCTTTTCCATCTTGTCCGAGACGACGTAGCCGCGGGCGGTCTTACGGTAACCGCGAGCCGGAGTGGCTTCTTCCACAGTTGCATCCTTGTTCGTGTTTTCGCTCACTTGGCCTCATCCTCCGAAGCGGGGGTTTCGGTCTCGGCGGTTTCGGCTTCGGCGGCCTTTTCAGACTTCTTAGCCTTCTTGGCCTTCTTCTCCTCAACCGGAGCCTCCGCAGAAGCAACGACCTCGGGACGAATGCCCAGCTCGCGCTCACGCAGCACGGTGTAGATGCGCGCGATGTCCCGCTTGACGGCCTTCAGGCGGCCGTGGTTTTCCAGCTGACCGGTGGCGGACTGGAAACGGAGGTTGAACAGCTCCTCCTTGGCCTTGCGCAGCTCCTCTGCGAGACGGTCCTTATCGAAAGTCTCGAGCTGATCGGTTGCCAGTTCCTTTGAACCAACTGCCATTTCTATTCACCACCTTCGCGACGCACAATGCGTGCCTTCAACGGCAGCTTGTGGATCGCCAGGCGCAGGGCCTCGCGAGCTACCTCTTCATTGACACCGGACAGTTCGAACAGAACCCGTCCCGGCTTGACGTTGGCGACCCACCATTCCGGCGAACCCTTGCCGGAACCCATGCGGGTTTCGGCCGGCTTCTTGGTCAGCGGGCGGTCCGGATAAATGTTGATCCAAACCTTGCCGCCACGCTTGATGTGGCGGGTCATCGCAATACGGGCCGCTTCGATCTGGCGGTTGGTGACGTATGCCGGCGTCAGAGCCTGGATACCCCACTCGCCGAAGCTGACCTCGGTGCCGCCGGAAGCAGCGCCGGAACGACCCGGGTGGTGCTGCTTACGGAACTTAACTCGACGTGGGATAAGCATTTAAGCTTCTCCTCCTTCTGCCGCCGGCGCTGCTGCCTCAGCGGCAGGTGCCTCGGCCTTGGCTGCGCCCTCGCCTGCGGCGGGAGCGGCAGGACGGTCATTACGACGACGGCGCTCGCCACCGGCAGGGCGGCCCGGACGGTCGCCGCGGCCACGCGAGGACGGAGCGGCAGCCTGCTGGGCCGCCAGTTCCTTCGCGGTCACGTCGCCCTTGTAGATCCAGACCTTGACGCCGATGCGGCCGAACGTGGTCTTGGCCTCGAAGAAGCCGTAGTCGATGTTCGCCCGCAGCGTGTGCAGGGGCACACGGCCTTCGCGGTAGAACTCCGAGCGGCTCATTTCGGCGCCGCCGAGGCGACCGGAGCACTGGACACGGATGCCCTTGGCGCCGGCGCGGGTCGCGGACTGCATGGCCTTCTTCATGGCGCGGCGGAAGGCCACGCGGGAGGTCAGCTGCTCGGCGATGCCCTGGGCAACCAGCTGCGCTTCGATCTCCGGGTTCTTGACCTCGAGGATGTTCAGCTGCACCTGCTTGCCGGTGAGCTTCTCCAGCTCGCCGCGGATGCGGTCTGCTTCGGCGCCGCGGCGGCCGATCACGATGCCGGGGCGGGCGGTGTGGATATCCACACGCACGCGGTCACGGGTACGCTCGATCTCAACCTTCGCGATGCCCGCGCGGTCCATGCCCGTGGACATCAGCTGGCGGATCTTCACGTCCTCGCGGACAAAGTCCTTGTAGCGCTGGCCGGCCTTGTTGCTGTCAGCGAACCAGTGGGAGACATGGTCGGTGGTGATACCGAGTCGGAATCCGTGCGGGTTTACTTTCTGTCCCACTTACTGGTCCTCCTCTTTCTCCGGGGTAGCGACAACAAGCGTGATGTGGCTGGTCCGCTTCTTGATGCGGTAGGCACGCCCCTGGGCGCGCGGCTGGAACCGCTTCATGGTGGGGCCTTCATCTACGAATGCTTCGCTGATGTACAGGTCGCTCTCGTCAAAGGCGACGCCGTCGCGGTCCGCGATAACGCGGGCGTTGGCGACTGCCGACGCGAGTACCTTGCTGACCGGCTCCGAAGCTGCCTGCGGGGCAAACTTCAGAATTGCCAGAGCCTCATTCGCCTGCTTGCCACGAACAAGGTTGACGACGCGCCGGGCCTTCATAGGCGTCACGCGAATATGGCGCGCAATAGCCTTGGCTTCCATTGCTTTCCTTCTCTCGTCTTCTGCCGTAAGAGCAGCGCCTAGCGGCGCTTGCCCTTGCGGTCGTCCTTCACATGGCCGCGGAAGGTCCGCGTCGGGGCGAATTCGCCGAGCTTGTGCCCGACCATCGACTCAGTGACAAACACCGGGATGTGCTTGCGTCCGTCGTGTACGGCAATCGTGTGTCCGAGCATGTCGGGCACGATCATCGAACGGCGGGACCACGTCTTGATGACGTTCTTGGTGCCCTTTTCGTTCTCTGCAGCTACCTTCACGAAGAGGTGCTGATCGACGAAGGGGCCTTTCTTCAGGCTGCGTGGCATGTTCCCAGGCTCCTATCGCTTGTTCTTGCCAGTACGACGGCGACGCACAATCAGGCGGTCGCTTTCCTTGTTCGGGCGGCGGGTGCGGCCCTCGGGCTTGCCATTCGGGTTGACCGGGTGACGGCCACCGGAGGTCTTGCCCTCGCCACCACCGTGCGGGTGGTCGATCGGGTTCATGGCCACACCGCGGACGGTCGGGCGAACGCCCTTCCAGCGCATGCGGCCGGCCTTGCCCCAGCTGATGTTGGACTGCTCGGCGTTGCCCACTTCGCCGATGGTTGCGCGGCAGCGCACATCAACATTGCGGATTTCGCCGGACGGCAGCCGGAGCTGGCCGTACTTGCCTTCCTTGGCCACCAGCTGCACGGAGGCACCGGCGGAGCGGGCCATCTTGGCACCGCCGCCCGGGCGCAGCTCCACGGCGTGGATGACCGTACCGACGGGGATGTTGCGCAGCGGCAGGTTGTTGCCCGGCTTGATGTCGGCGCTGGCGCCGGCCTCGACCGTGTCCCCCTGCTTCAGCTTGGCCGGAGCCAGGATGTAGCGCTTGGTGCCATCAACGTAGTGCAGCAGGGCGATCCGCGCGGTGCGGTTCGGGTCGTACTCGATGTGAGCGACCTTGGCGGGCACGCCGTCCTTGTCGTGGCGACGGAAGTCGATCAGACGGTACTGGCGCTTGTGTCCGCCGCCCTTGTGGCGGGTAGTGATCTTGCCGGAGTTGTTACGTCCACCTGACTTGGTCAGCGGGCGCAGCAACGACTTTTCCGGCGTCGATCGCGTGATTTCAGCGAAGTCGGCTACGCTCGAGCCGCGACGGCCCGGTGTAGTCGGCTTGTATTTACGGATTCCCATAGTTCAATTCCTCGTTAAAGTGGTCTCCGCTTAAGAAAGCGGACCGCCGAAGATGTCGATTGTGCCTTCCTTCAGGGTGACAATTGCGCGCTTGGTGTCCTTGCGCTGTCCCCATCCGAACTTGGTGCGCTTGCGCTTACCGGCACGGTTGATGGTGTTGATCGAGTCGACCTTGACGGAGAAAATCTTCTCCACGGCCAGCTTGATCTCGGTCTTGTTCGAGCGGGGGTCGACCAGGAAGGTGTACTTACCTTCGTCGATCAGGCCGTAGCTCTTCTCCGAAACGACGGGAGCAAGGATCACGTCGCGGGGATCTTTTGTGGTGGTCGCGCTCACTTGGCGTCCTCCTTGGCAGTTGCCTTAGCTGCGATGAATGCCTCGTAGGCGGCCTGGGTGAAGACCACGTCGTCGGAAACGAGCACGTCGTAGGTGTTCAACTGATCCACGTAAATGGTGTGAACAGCCTCGATGTTGCGCAGGCTCAGGGCCGCCACATCGTTGGCGCGCTCGATGACTACGAGCAGGTTCTTGCGGTCGGTGATGGCGCGCAGGGCCTCGGTAGCGGCCTTGGTGGACGGCTTGTCGCCGGCAACCAGTGCCTCCACGACGTGGATGCGGCCGTTGCGTGCCCGGTCCGAGAGGGCGCCGCGCAGGGCAGCGGCCTTCATCTTCTTGGGGGTGCGCTGGCTGTAGTCGCGCGGGGTCGGGCCGTGCACGACGCCGCCGCCGGTCATGTGCGGGGCGCGGATCGAACCCTGGCGGGCGCGGCCGGTGCCCTTCTGCTTGAACGGCTTGCGGCCGGCACCGGAAACCTCGGCGCGGGTCTTGGTCTTGTGGGTTCCCTGCCGGGCAGCAGCGAGCTGGGCGACGACGACCTGGTGCAGCAGCGGCACGTTGGTCTGGACGTCGAAGATCTCTGCAGGCAGGTCAACCTTGAGCGTGTTGGCCATTGAACTAGGCTCCCTTCACAGCGGAACGGACGAGAACGACCGAGCCGCGGGCACCGGGAACGGCACCCTTGATCAAGAGCAGCGAGTTCTCGGTGTCCACAGCGTGAACCGTCAGGTTCAGCGTGGTCTGGCGGACGGCACCCATGCGGCCGGACATGCGCATGCCCTTGAAAACGCGGCCCGGAGTGGACGCGCCACCGATGGAACCGGGCTTGCGGTGGTTCTTGTGCGCGCCGTGCGAGGCACCCACACCGGCGAAGCCGTGACGCTTCATGACACCGGCGAAGCCCTTACCCTTGGTGGTTCCGACGACGTCGACCTTCTGGCCGGTCTCGAACAGTTCCACGGAGAGTTCCTGGCCCAGCTCGTAGGAGCCGGCATCGGCGGTGCGCAGCTCAACCACGTGGCGGCGCGGGGTAACCCCGGCCTTCTCGAAGTGGCCGGCCAGCGGCTTGGTCACCTTGCGCGGGTCGATCTGGCCGTAGCCGATCTGGACGGCGGTGTAGCCGTCGACGTCCGCAGAGCGCAGCTGGGTGATGACGTTGGAGTCGGCCTTGACGACCGTGACCGGGATGAGCCGGTTGTTCTCGTCCCAGACCTGGGTCATGCCGAGCTTGGTGCCCAGCAGTCCCTTTACTTGGCGTGTAGTGGTAGACAAAATACTCACTCCCCTACAGCTTGATTTCGATGTTCACGTCCGCCGGCAGGTCGAGCCGCATCAGCGAATCGACGGCCTTGGGCGTGGGATCGATAATGTCGATCAGCCGCTTGTGGGTGCGCATTTCAAAGTGCTCCCGGCTGTCCTTGTACTTGTGCGGCGACCGGATAACGCAGTACACGTTCTTCTCGGTGGGCAGCGGCACGGGGCCCACTACCGTTGCGCCTGCACGCGTGACCGTCTCAACGATCTTCCGTGCTGAAACATCAATGACCTCATGGTCATATGACTTCAGACGGATGCGGATTTTCTGTCCCGCCATGGCGTCTCCGCTCTCTTTCTCAGTGCTGCTCTGTTGACTTTCTCCTGATGCGCCCCGACGGCTGGATCGCTCCTGGCCTGGCGCTCCTCCGGCAGACTGAATCCGGATAAA
The DNA here is from genome assembly GCF_059090935.1 of Arthrobacter sp. Y3223166. Classification (NCBI taxonomy): domain Bacteria; kingdom Bacillati; phylum Actinomycetota; class Actinomycetes; order Micrococcales; family Micrococcaceae; genus Arthrobacter; species Arthrobacter sp. Y3223166. The sequence goes on from NZ_JBNHGE010000015.1 coordinate 56,151, forward strand.
TCCGGGTTCCTCACCCTGCTGAGGCTCCGACCCCCGCGGTCGGGCGTGTCGCGAACATTCTGCGCACTCCGCCCGCTCAAAATGGAGGGTGGGTTATATTTGGGCTTCTTGAAATCCGTGGAGCCTGACCCTGCCCCGGGCATTATCCCGGGCGGGACCCAGCTTCGCACGAAGACATGCAAAAGCGCTTGAACAACTCATCTAGTGTGGCAGACTTCGGCCCTGATTGCGAATCGGCCCCCGGGCCGGTGCCCGCTCCCCCGCCGCCAGGCTATGGCGCGGACCAGCCGGCAGTGCGATGCTGGTGCCAGCCCGCTCCTGCGGGCGCCGCACACGAGAGACCAGGTTTCAGGAGGACAGCAGCGAATGGCAATGGACAGCGGGCGCCTGGCGGCAATGATCCCGTCCGACTTTACCCTGGGAGTGGCGACGGCGGCATTCCAGATCGAGGGCGCCGTGGCCGAGGACGGCCGAGGACCCTCCGGCTGGGACGCGTTTTCGCACGAGCCCGGGCGGATTGCCGGCGGCGCGACGGCGGACGCGGCCTGCGACCACTACCACCGGATGCCGGAGGACGTCGCGCTGATGGCCGAGCTCGGCGTTGACTCGTACCGGTTCTCGCTGTCCTGGCCACGGATCCAGCCCGGCGGACAGGGGCCGGTCAACCAGCGCGGCATCGACTTCTACGACCGCCTGCTGGATGAACTGCTGGCCCGGGGCATCTCCCCGATGTGCACGCTCTACCACTGGGACACCCCGCTGCCGCTGGAGCACGGCGGCGGCTGGCTCAACCGGGATACCGCGTACCGGCTCGCCGACTTCGCGGCGATCGCCGCGGACAAGTTCGGCGACCGGGTGGACCGCTGGGTCACGATCAACGAGCCGACCACCGTCACCCTCAACGGCTACGGCCTCGGCGTCCATGCTCCCGGCCAGGCCGGGCTTTTCGACGCCCTGCCGGCCGCGCACCACCTCATCCTCGCGCACGGACTCAGCCTCTCGGCCCTGCGGGCCGGCGGGATCACGGGCGATGCGGGCATCACGAACGTCTACTCCCCCGTGGTGGGCGCCAAGGACGGGCTGGCCCACGATGTGCTGGTGGAACTGTACGACGTGCTCCACAACGGCATGTTTTCGGACCCGGTGCTGCTGGGCCGCTACCCAACGTTCAACCCGGTGCTCAAGCCCGCACTCCAGTACCTGCGCGAGATTCCGGACGAGGACCTGGCGGTGATGAGCCAGCCGCTGGACTTCTACGGGCTGAACTACTACTTCCCCACCAGGATCGGCATCGGCCCGGGGCCGCTGACCGGGCCGGAGGCGATCCCCGACGGCCTGCCCGAGCTGCTCTGGGAGCAGGGCGGCGAGCTGCCGTTCCACCTGGCCGCGTGGCCGGGGTATGACCGGACAGAATTCGGCTGGCCCGTGGCACCCGACTACCTGCAGGTCGCCCTGGCCCAGATGGCCGGGCGTTACCCCAATCTGCCGCCGGTCTACATCACCGAGGGGGGCGCCAGCTTCAAGGATGTGGTGGTCCGCGACGCGCTGACCAAGAAGCCGTCGGTCGCCGACGTGCGGCGGATCGACTACCTGGCCTCGCATTTGGAGGCCGCGCTCACCGCGACGGCGCCGGACGGGCCCGCAGCCGGCATCGACCTGCGCGGCTACTACGTGTGGACGCTGATGGACAACTTCGAATGGGCGGCCGGATACAGCCAGCGCTTCGGCCTGGTGTACGTGGACTTCGCCACCCAGCAGCGGATCCGCAAGGCGTCCTTCCACTGGCTGAAGGATGTGGCCGCGCGCCGCACTCGTGCCGGTGCCGGCGAGGCGGCCGGGCAGACCGAGCCGGCGGTGGCAGCACCGGGTCAGGCCTGACGGCCCGCCGGCGCGTTCGCCGGTCCCCGGCGCTTCGCTACCGCCCGCCGTCGGCTCGCCGGATGCGGCGGGCACGGTCCAGTTCGTGGCGGAAGTACCGCCTGCCCCAGGACACCGCCCCGACCACCGCGGCAACGAGCCCCAGGACGATCCACACGATCAGCCATTCCATGGTTCCGATCCTACTGGTCGGCGGTCAAAATTCGTGCCCGTCCGCCAGTTCCCGGGGCCCCGGCCGAGACTATTCTGGGAGTGTCCACCGCAGATGCTCCCAGGAAGCCGGACAACCATGCTCAGCACCAAAACCATGACGACGGTCCTGCCCGTGAAGGACATGGACCGGGCGCGCGCGTTCTACCAGGATTCCCTAGGCCTGCAGCCGGCCGGCCCGCTCGGAGAGGATTCGTTCCTATTCTCCAGCGACGGTTCCACCGCGGTAGAACTCATCGTCCGACCGGACGCAGACACGTCGGACCACACCTCGATCAGCTTCGAGGTGGCCGATTTGGAAACCGAGATGTCCGAACTGGCCGGCCGCGGCGTCGACTTCGCGGACTACGACCTGCCGGGCCTCAAGACCGAGAACCACATCGCGGTGACCGGCCACCAGCGCTGCGCCTGGTTCCCGGACACGGAGGGCAACATTCTCTGCCTGCACCAGAACATCTGAAACGGAAGGACCATGACCGAAGGCGCGCCCGGAGCGTGCGCGCAGCATCACACCCGGCGCATCATTAAAAGAAAGAACCCCCGCCGTCCTGAGACGGCGGGGGTTCTCCTGCCTCCGACCGGAAACCTCCGGTCAGCAGATCACAGAGTTACTTGGTGATCTTGGTGACGCGGCCCGAACCAACGGTGCGGCCGCCTTCACGGATAGCGAAGCCGAGGCCCTCTTCCATGGCGATCGGCTGGATGAGCTCAACGGTCATCTCAGTGTTGTCGCCCGGCATGACCATTTCGGTGCCCTCGGGGAGGGTGATAACGCCGGTCACGTCGGTGGTGCGGAAGTAGAACTGCGGACGGTAGTTCGAGTAGAACGGGTTGTGGCGGCCGCCTTCATCCTTGGACAGGATGTAGACGTTGGCCTCGAAATCGGTGTGCGGGGTGATCGAACCCGGCTTCACGATAACCTGGCCGCGCTCCACGTCTTCGCGCTTGATACCGCGCAGCAGCAGGCCACAGTTCTCGCCTGCCCATGCTTCGTCGAGCTGCTTGTGGAACATCTCGATACCGGTAACCGTGGTCTTCTGGACCGGGCGGATGCCGACGATCTCGACCTCGGAGTTGATGGCGAGGGTACCGCGCTCGGCGCGGCCGGTCACCACGGTGCCGCGGCCGGTGATGGTGAAGACGTCTTCAACCGGCATCAGGAACGGCTTGTCCTTGTCGCGGACCGGGTCCGGGATGTACTCGTCAACGGCGTCCATCAGGTCCTCGACAGACTTGACCCACTGGGCGTCGCCTTCCAGGGCCTTCAGGCCGGAAGTGCGGATGACCGGTGCGTTGTCGCCATCGAACTCCTGCGAGCTGAGCAGCTCACGGACTTCCATTTCGACCAGGTCGAGCAGTTCCTCGTCCTCAACCATGTCCGACTTGTTCAGGGCCACCAGCAGCGTCGGAACGCCAACCTGGCGGGCCAGCAGAACGTGCTCGCGGGTCTGGGCCATCGGGCCGTCAGTCGCGGCAACCACCAGGATTGCGCCGTCCATCTGGGCGGCACCGGTGATCATGTTCTTGATGTAGTCGGCGTGGCCGGGGGCGTCCACGTGTGCGTAGTGGCGCTTCTCGGTCTGGTACTCGACGTGCGAGATGTTGATGGTGATGCCGCGCTGGCGCTCTTCCGGGGCAGAGTCGATAGCTGCGAAGTCACGCTGCTCGTTGAGATCGGGGTACTTGTCAGCAAGCACCTTGGAAATGGCAGCGGTCAACGTGGTCTTACCGTGGTCAACGTGACCGATGGTGCCAATGTTGACGTGCGGCTTAGTCCGCTCGAACTTTGCCTTCGCCACGGGTTCCTCCTAGAACGTGTTGAGAAGATTTGCTCTTCGGACGCGATTGTCACGGCCGAAACTTGAACAAGTCTACTTCGGGCTTTTGTATTTGGTGAAATTACTGGTTCCGTCAGGTACCGGCAAAAACTTGCGCGGTTCCGTCAGTGGGTTGTGCCGGCGGCCGGCTGCGTGAGCCGACCGGCCGCCTGCACGGCGTGCCGGATCCTTACGGATAAGGACCCGCCACCCTGGGGTTTACTCGCCGCGCGTCTTCTGGATGATCTCGTCGGCAACAGCCTTCGGGACCTCAGCGTAGCTTTCGAACTGCATCGAGTACACCGCGCGGCCCTGCGTCTTGGAACGCAGGTCGCCGATGTAGCCGAACATTTCGGAAAGCGGAACGTTAGCGCGCACAACCTTCACGCCGCTAGCGTCCTCCATGGACTGGATCTGTCCACGGCGGGAGTTCAGGTCGCCGATCACGTCGCCCATGTATTCCTCAGGGGTACGTACCTCGACGGCCATCAGCGGCTCGAGCAGGACCGGGTTGGCGCGGCGTGCGCCTTCCTTGAAGACCTGGGAACCAGCGATCTTGAAGGCCATTTCCGAAGAGTCGACGTCGTGGTATGCGCCGTCGAGCAGGATGGCCTTGACACCGACCAGCGGGTAGCCGGCCAGAATGCCGAGCTGCATGGCATCCTGGATGCCAGCGTCGACCGAGGGGATGTATTCGCGCGGAATACGGCCACCGGTGACCTTGTTCTCGAACTCGTAGAAGGCGCCGTCGCTGGTGTCCAGCGGCTCGAAGGAGACCTGGACCTTCGCGAACTGGCCGGATCCACCCGTCTGCTTCTTGTGGGTGAAGTCGACCTTTTCGACAGCCTTCTTGATGGTTTCACGGTAGGCAACCTGGGGCTTGCCCACGTTGGCCTCGACCTTGAATTCGCGGCGCATGCGGTCCACCAGGATGTCCAGGTGCAGCTCGCCCATGCCGCCGATTTCGGTCTGGCCGGTCTCTTCGTTCAGCGAAACGGTGAACGTCGGGTCCTCGGCGGAGAGCTTCTGGATCGCCGTGGAGAGCTTTTCCTGGTCGCCCTTGGTCTTCGGCTCGATGGCCACGAAGATCACCGGCTCCGGGAAGGACATGGACTCGAGCACGATGGGTGCATCGACGGCCGACAGGGTGTCGCCGGTGGTGGTGTCCTTCAGGCCGATCACCGCGTAGATGTGGCCTGCATGCACCTCTTCCACCGGGTTTTCCTTGTTGGCGTGCATCTGGAACAGCTTTCCGATGCGCTCCTTCTTGCCCTTGGTGGTGTTCAGCAACTGCGTACCGGAAGTGGCCTTGCCCGAGTAGACCCGGATAAAGGTCAGCTGGCCGAAGAACGGGTGCGCCGCAACCTTGAAGGCCAAGGCCGAGAACGGCTCCTCCTCGTTCGGCTTGCGGGTCAGTTCGATTTCCTCGTTCTTGGGGTCGTGACCGACCATCGAGGGAACGTCGACCGGGGACGGCAGGTAGTCGATGACTGCGTCGAGCATCGGCTGCACACCGCGGTTCTTGAAGGCAGAACCACAGAAGACCGGGTAGATCTCCGAGTTGACGACCATCTTGCGGATGCCGGCCTTCAGCTCGTCGATCGAAATCTCTTCGCCTTCGAGGTACTTCTCCATGAGCTCGTCCGAGGACTCGGACACGGTCTCAACGAGCTGCGCGCGGTATTCCTCGGCCTTGGCCTGCAGGTCCGCGGGGATCTCCCGGGTCTCGTAGGCAGCACCCATGGTGACGTCGCCCTTGGCGTCGCCTTCCCATACCAGTGCCTTCATGGTCATCAGGTCGACGACGCCGATGAAGTCGTTCTCGGAGCCGATTGGCAGCTGCATGACCAGCGGCTTTGCGCCCAGGCGCTTGATGATGGTGTCTACCGTGAAGTAGAAGTCGGCGCCGAGCTTGTCCATCTTGTTGACGAAGCAGATACGCGGAACTTCGTACTTGTCGGCCTGGCGCCACACAGTCTCCGACTGCGGCTCCACGCCTTCCTTACCATCGAAGACAGCAACGGCACCGTCGAGGACGCGCAGCGAACGCTCCACCTCCACAGTGAAGTCCACGTGGCCCGGGGTGTCGATGATGTTGATCTGGTTCTGGTTCCAGAAGCAAGTCACCGCGGCGGAGGTGATGGTGATGCCGCGTTCCTTTTCCTGTTCCATCCAGTCAGTGGTCGACGCACCGTCGTGAGTTTCGCCGAGCTTGTGGTTCACACCCGTGTAGAACAGGATGCGTTCGGTAGTGGTGGTCTTGCCGGCATCGATGTGGGCCATGATGCCGATATTGCGGACCTTCGTGAGGTCGGTTAGCACGTCCAGTGCCACAATGTCTCCCTTTGTAGGTGAGGGATACGACGACGGCGGTTGGCGCCGTCGTCGTATCGACTCTTTACCAGCGGTAGTGGGCGAAGGCCTTGTTGGACTCAGCCATCTTGTGGGTATCTTCGCGACGCTTCACAGCGGCACCGAGACCGTTCGACGCATCCAGAATCTCGTTCATCAGACGCTCGGTCATCGTCTTCTCGCGGCGGGCCTTCGAGTAGCCGACCAGCCAGCGCAGGGCCAGCGCCGTGGCGCGGCCCGGCTTGACCTCAACCGGAACCTGGTAGGTGGCGCCGCCGACGCGGCGGGACCGGACCTCCAGGGTCGGGCGGACGTTGTCCATGGCCTTCTTGAGGGCGGCAACGGGATCGCCGCCGGACTTGGCCTTCACACCGTCGAGGGCACCGTACACGATGCGCTCCGCGGTGGACTTCTTGCCATCAACGAGAACCTTGTTGATCAGCTGGGTAACCAGCGGCGAGCCGTGTACCGGATCAACTACGAGCGGCCGCTTGGGGGCCGGACCCTTACGGGGCATTACTTCTTCTCCTTCTTCGCGCCGTAGCGGCTGCGGGCCTGCTGGCGGTTCTTGACACCCTGGGTGTCGAGGGCGCCGCGGACGATCTTGTAGCGGACACCGGGCAGGTCCTTCACACGGCCGCCGCGCACCAGCACGATGGAGTGTTCCTGCAGGTTGTGGCCCACACCGGGGATGTAGGCAGTCACTTCGATGCCGCCGGCGAGCTTGACGCGGGCTACCTTACGGAGCGCGGAGTTCGGCTTCTTCGGGGTGGTGGTGTAAACGCGGGTGCAAACGCCGCGCTTCATCGGGCTGCCCTTGAGGGCAGGCGCCTTGGTCTTATTCACCTTAGGTGAGCGGCCCTTGCGGACCAGCTGGTTAATCGTAGGCACTTTCGTGTTCTCCGTTTTTCTTGGGCTTTGCCCCGTCTGTCATGCAGGGCCAGGCACTGTCGGTCGTCTTCGCACCCGCTGCGGAATCGAAGCGACCGTAGGCGTGCAAAAGTGTGGCATTCTCCGCGCAAGAACCCCGCGGACCGGAAACAGGCCCCGTTCCGTTATCATCCGAAACGGCCTTCATCCACTGCCACACAAAAACAATCGAACATAAGTCTAGCAGAGTATGCGGGTCGCGCACGACGCGGTGGCCCGGCGGCTGCCCAGCGGTTGCTGCACGGCGGCCCGGCCGCGGCGTCACGGCCGTTCCATCGCCAGCAGCAAGGCCGTTTCCAGCGGCCGGGCCAGCGTTTTCATGTAGGTGCCGGAGACGTGGTTGAGGTCCCGGTACACCAGGACGTTGCCGATCACCGCCGGGCAGGTCTCCCGGTCGCAGAAGTGCGCCGACAGGTCGATGACCCGCGCCCGCGGGGCCAGCCTGGCGGCATCCTCGGTGAGGTCCTTGCCGTCGAGGCCGTCGCTGCGCGACTGGCCGCATTCGGCCGGGTCCTCGTAATTCACCGCCACGCAGTCCCGGGCGATCGCGCCCTCACGCGGGCGGGGCGTGTCCTTGAGCGCGTACACGTCGATGCCGGCGTCGGCGAGTTCGTTCCAGTACTCGGCGAAGCCCGCCGCGCCGGGCCGCTGGCCGGTGCCCGAGTCCACGAAGGAGGACTCCGCGTAGTACGAGGTGAGGACCGCGTCCACGCCGCCGCGGGTCAGCCGTTCCATGGTCTGTTCGTTGGGCCCGCGGCAGACGGACTCCCCCTTCGCTTCCAGTTTGCGCTGCTCCGCGTTGAACGGGCAGGAATGATGGATGTACGTCAGCAGGCGCCACCCCCGCTCTCGGGCGACAGGCTCCAAGGCCTTGAACCACTGCCCCGCGTGCGAGTCTCCCACCAGCGCCAGGGTGAAGTCCCCCTCCGGGTCCCCGTAGGTGCATTCCTTGGTTTCGGCCGCCATCGAGGTGACGGCGCAATCGCCGAGGCCGGACTGGTCGGCTCCGGCCCGGGCGGGATCCGGGACCACCAGCGGGGTATCGGTGGCGAAGGCGCGGTGGCCGTCCTCCGTGATCGAGGCGACGCCGAAGCCGGGCGGCGGGGCGGCCAGCAGCGCGGACGTCGCCTCGGCCCGCTGGGCCAGGATGCGTTCCTGCTGGTTGGCCGGCACGAAGGCCAGCGTGCCGACCAGCGCGGTGGCCGCGGCGCCTGCGGCGAGCGGCCGCCAGGAGTTGGCGCTGAACCAGCCAAAGCGGCGCACCGGTGTCTCCACGAAGTAGTAGCTCAGGGCGGCCAGGCCAAAGGAACAGGCCAACAGCAGCGGGCTGGTGAGCGGCCCGGGTTCCCTATCCGCCAGGATGGTGAAAAACACGATCAGGGGCCAGTGCCAGAGGTAGAGCGAGTAGGAGACATTCCCCGTCCATTGGACAGGCCGCCAGTCCACCAGGCGGTGCAGGGACAGCGGCCCGCCGGTCCGTCCGGCAGCGATGACGGCCATGGTGCCCAGCACCGGGAGCAGGGCCGCCGCCCCGGGAAAAGGCGTGCTCGCGTTATAGAGGAACGCCGAGGCCGTGATGGCGGCCAGGCCCGCTGCCGCCAGCAGGCTGCGCAGGTACGGCCAGCGGCGCGTGTCCCGGTGCAGGGCGGCCAGCAGCCCGCCCAGCCCGAGTTCCCAGATCCTGGTGGGCGTGATGAAGTAGGCGGCCGGGCTGCCGCCAGCGGTGGCCCAGATGCCATAGGCCAGCGACGCCGCGACGACGGCGGCGAAGATCGCGGCTGCGATCCCCCGGCGACGCCGCCGCGTTCGGCGCGCCGCGAAGACGGCCAGCAGGACCAGCAGCGGCCACAGCAGGTAGAACTGTTCCTCGACGGCCAGGGACCAGAAGTGTTGGAGCGGCGTCGGCGTCTCGGTCGCGGCCAGGTAGTCGACGGAGTCGGCGGCCAGGACCCAGTTTTGGACATAGAGGGTGGAGGCCAGGGCCTGGCCCCCGATGCGCTCCCACTGGCTCATGGGCAGCAGCGCCAGCGTGGCCGCCAGGACGACGGCAATGGTCAGCAGCGCCGCGGGCAGGATGCGCCGGATGCGGGCGGCCCAGAATGACCTCAGGGACAGCGTGCCGGTGGCCGCCGCCTCGCGCAGCATGTGGCCGGTGATCAGGAAGCCGGAGATGACGAAGAAGACGTCCACTCCGACGTAGCCGCCGGGCAGCCAGCGCGGCTCCAGGTGGTAGGCCACCACCAACAGCACCGCAAGGGCGCGCAGGGCTTGGATTTCGGGCAGGAATTTCCGCCGCGGCGTTGTCTCAGGATCCATCGCAGGACATTCAGCCATGCCAAGGTCAACGACAGTTGGCGGCGGGGTGAACGCCCGGGTGCAGGACCGGGCCGGCTACCTCAGGCCGTGCGGCGCCGCCACCAGAGGAGGGCGGAGCCGAGCATCAACAGGCCCGCTCCGCCCGAGGCGAGCCAGGCGGTGCCGGCGGCCCCGGTGTCCGCCAGCGCGCCGGCCGGGACGGCCACCGGCAGCACGTTCGACGGCGCTGCCGGCTGGGGCTGCGAGGCCGGGCTGACAACTGCTGCAGGTTCCTCGACCGGTTCCGCCGGTCCAAACTCCTCGCCATACGGCCACTCGCCGAAGTCGCCCGGCCATTCACCGATTCCTTCGAACAGCTCGTACATCCACAGAATGAGCTCCTCCCCCGCTGCAGGATCGGAGGCGCTCATTTCGCGGATCAAGGCGGCCAGGCCGTCCACGTCGCCCGCCATGAGGTACTCCATGATGAGGTCCATCAGGTACGTCATGCCCTCGGACTCGAGCACGAGGTCCATGTTCTCTTCCATCCAGCGCATGACGGTTTCCTCGTCGCTGGCGGCGATGTCATCCGGGATGTTGAAGTGCCTGTGGGTCAGGGTACGTCCGCCCACCACAATCGGCTCGATCACGGGAGCGGGTTTTGCCGCCGGAGGAGCTGCGGGTGCGGGCGCAGCCTCCGTGGGGGGCTCCACGGCAGGGGCGGACGGATCGGCGACGGGAGAAGTGGGCATGGTTTCCGGTGCCGGAGTTGAGTCCTCGGCCGGGACATCTTCCGCGGAGGCCGCCGCTGCGCCGCCGGCGGGGGATTCGCCCGCGGCCCCGTCGGTGCCGACGGCGCCGTCCGACGGCACACCGTCGTTGTCCGCTTCGGGAGCCTCGACCAGCAGGGTAACCACGGCGTCAGCCAGGGCCTCTTCCTGCTCCGCCTGAACCGGCTCGGCAGGGGCAGTTTCTTCAACCGGCGTGCCCGCGGCGACTTCCGACGCAACCATCCCGGCGGCAACCGCGTCCGGGCCCGGCGACGGGGCGGTGTCACCGGGGATCGGGGCCTGCATCTCGGCCGGATCCTGGCTGCCGGCGTGGGCGGGAACGCTGCCCAGGGCGAGAGCGGCGGCAACAGTGCCGGTGAGCAGCGCAGCGCGCAGTCGTGATGTCACGTGAAATGTCCTGTCCCCAACTCGGCTGTCCTGGCAGGGCGGAGATCGCGCCGATCCGATTGCTTCGGCGCCCTGCGTCGGCCGGCATTTACCGGCCCTTGCAGAAATATAAATGATGCAGGTCACATCCGCTAATCCGGCGCGCCTGCCGGGTCCGCGGCAACGCGGGTCGTCCTACCCTGACCGCTCCCAGGCCCCGCCGTCTGCCCGGCCCTGGCTGAGTGTTGCCTCGCCTTCCAGCAGCCCGAGGGAACTGATCCACGGGAAAACGAACTCCAGGAGCACCAGGACGACCGCCGCCAGCAGCATCAGCGACAGCAGGATCCGCACGGCGAACGGGCCGGGCAGGTTGCGGAAGATCCAGGCGTACACCTCAGGCTCCTGCCTGCGCGGCGACCAGGCCGGCGATGTCGGCAGGCGGTCCCGCCTCGGCGGGGCGCCATGATTCCAGCGCGGCGTACGCGATGTACCGCTCCCGGTCGCCGAACCGTGGATGACAGGTGGTCAGGGTCATCATCGCCCTGACAGGTTCGGCCCCCGGTTTTTCCGGCACCGGCAGCAGTACATCCGTCCGGTCCGGCGTCACGATGGTGTGCTCCTCGAAGACGTAGGTGAAGTACCCGTCGGCAGTGCGCACATGGATGCGGTCCCCGGGCCGGAGCGCGTCGATGTTGTCGAGGACCTTGCCGTAGGTCTGGCGATGGCCGGCCACCGCGAAGTTTCCGACCTCCCCCGGCATCGCCGTGCCGTCGTACATGCCCAGCCCCAGCGAATCGAGGATCTCGGGACCCACCCCCGCCGAGACCGGCACGGTGAAGTCATCGCCGAAGCGCGGGACGTAGACGATCCCGAAGGTCTCGCCGGCCCGGGGCTGCCCGCCCGTCTGCGGCGGCCCGAAGTCCTCGGCGGCGGCCGTCACGGCGGGACCTTCGAATTGCCGGGACAGGGCGCTGACCGCGTCCTGCTGCGCCGCCCGGGCGTCCAGGTTGGTCCACCACAGCTGCCAGATGACGTAGAGGAGGACGATGGCGCCCAGGGTCACGAGCAGTTCCCCCGCCAGGCCGGAGGCGGCCCGGAGCGAACCCATGGTTTGACGTTTTCCCATGTACGCAATCCTCCCTGGGGAACTCGATTCCTGCCGGCGGCGGGGCCGGCGCGCCCGCCTTCGGGACCTATTGCTGGGCGCGCAGCGCGTCGGTGACCTTGGCGGCGACGGCCTGCAGCTTCGGCAGGGCTTCCGCGACGACGGCGTCGACGTCCCGGGTGCCGTCTGCCAGCGATGCCTGCATGGACATGTTCAGGGCGGCGGCCACGGACCCGTCCGGATGCAGGACCGGAACGGCCACCGAGCGCAGGCCGATCTCCAGTTCCTGGTCCACCAGGGCCCATCCCTGGCTCCGCACCTTGTCCAGCTCCGCCCGAAGCTTGTCCGGGTCGGAGATGGTCCGTGACGTCAACGGCTTCAGCTCGGCCGAGGCCAGATAGTCCTCCAGCCGGCCGGCGGGCAGGCCGGCGAGCAGCACGCGGCCCATGGATGTGGCGTAGGCGGGGAAACGCGTGCCCACCATGATGCCCACGGTCATGATCCGCCGGGTGTGGATGCGGGCGATGTAGACGATCTCATCGCCGTCGAGAATCGACGCGGAGGTGGATTCATGCAGCTCCGCGGAAAGCTCTTCCAGCAATGGCTGCACCAGCTGGGGCAGACTCTGCCCGGCGAGGTAGGAATACCCCAGCTGGAGCACCAGAGCGGTGAGTTCGAAGACGCGGCCGTCGGTGCGCACATAGCCCAGGTCGACCAGGGTGTGCAGGAACCTCCGCGCGGTGGCACGGGTCAGGCCGGTCCTCTTGGAGACCTCGCTGAGCGTCATGGTGACGTTGTCGGCGTCGAAGGCCCTGATCACGGTCAATCCGCGGGCCAGCGACTGGACGAACTGGTCGCCCGGCGTCTTGGTCTCGGTCATGGTTCCTTTTACTCGGTGGGCGGAAGCAGCTTGATGTCCATCTTGGACTGCAGTTCCTCAAGCGTGTTCCCGAACGTTTCGCGCACGCGCACGCCTTCCTCGGTAATCAGGAAGACCGCGTCATTAGTGTATACGCGGGTGACGCAGCCCACTCCCGTGAGCGGGTAGGTGCATTCGGGCACCAGCTTCGGCTTGCCGTCCTTGGTGAACAGGGACATCATCACGTAGACGTCCTTGGCCCCCGTGGCCAGGTCCATCGCGCCGCCGACGGCGGGAATGGCGTCGGGTGCGCCGGTGTGCCAGTTGGCCAGGTCGCCGGTGGCGGAGACCTGGAACGCGCCGAGCACGCAGACGTCCAGGTGGCCACCGCGCATCATGGCGAAGGAGTCGGCGTGGTGGAAGTAGGACGCGCCCGGCACCTCGGTGACCGGGACCTTGCCCGCGTTGATCAGGTCCTGGTCGATCTGGTCGCCCTGCGCCTCCGGGCCCATGCCCAGCATGCCGTTTTCGGTGTGCAGGGTGATGTCCTGCTCGGCGGTCAGGTAGTTGGAGACCGACGTCGGCTGGCCGATGCCAAGGTTGACGAAGGAACCGGGCTGGATGTCCCGGGCCACCAGCCTGGCCAGATCTTCGCGGCTGAGTTTCTCGCTCACTGGTTTGCCTCTCCCTCTGCGGCCTGCGGCGCAATTTCGACGACGGTGTCCACGTAGATGCCCGGAGTCACGATGACCTCGGGATCCAGTTGGCCGGTCTCCACGATGCCGGAGACCTGCACGATGCTCTTCTTGGCGGCGGCGGCCATGATCGGTCCGAAGTTGCGGGCGGTCTTGCGGTAGACCAGGTTGCCCTTCCGGTCGGAGGTCAGCGCCTTGATCAGCGCGACGTCGCCGTGGATCGGCGTCTCGAGCACGTAGCCGCGCCCGTCGATCATCCGGGTCTCCTTGCCCTCGGCCAGCATGGTGCCGTAGCCGGTGGGCGTGAAGAAGGCGCCGATCCCGGCGCCGGCGGCGCGGATGCGTTCGGCCAGGTTGCCCTGCGGCACCAGTTCCAGTTCGATTTCGCCGGCGCGGTAGGCGGTGTCGAAGTGCCAGGAGTCGGACTGGCGCGGGAAGGAGCAGATGATCTTCTTGACCCTGCGCTCCTTGATCAGCAGCGCCAGCCCGGCGTCCGCCTGCCCGGCGTTGTTGTTCACCACGGTCAGGTCGGTGGCGCCGCAGTCCATCAGCGCGTCGATCAGTTCCATCGGTTGGCCGGCGTTGCCGAAGCCGCCGATCAGCACCGTGGCGCCGTCCTGGATGCCGGCCACGGCGTCCCGGGCAGTAGCAGCGAATGTAGGCACCCGCTTACCTCCTTAGTTCTTGGTTGAGTTGACGTTTTCCAGCACGACGGCGAGGCCCTGGCCCACGCCGATGCAGATGGCGGCCACGCCCCAGCGGTCCCCCGATTCCCGCAGCCGGCGGGCCAGAGTGCCGAGGATGCGGATGCCCGAGGCGCCCAGCGGGTGGCCGATGGCCACGGCCCCGCCCCAGGCGTTCACGATCGCCGGGTCGATGTCCCAGTTGTCGATGCACGCCAGCGACTGCGCGGCGAAGGCCTCGTTGAGCTCGACGGCGGCGACGTCGGACCAGGCGATGCCGGCCCGCCGCACGGCCTGGTTGGCGGCCTCCACCGGCGCGAACCCGAAGTACTGCGGCTCCAGGGCGGAGGCGCCGCGGCCGGCGATCCGGGCCAGCGGCCCGGTCCCCAGCAGCCCGGCGGC
>NZ_JBNHGE010000016.1:0-62565 GCF_059090935.1 Arthrobacter sp. Y3223166
CGCCGGGAGCGGCGCGGCGGCTCGGGCGGGCGGTAGCTGTCGAAGTCGGAGACGGTCACCCGCGGCCTCCCGTCAGGAAGGCGGCCGTGGCCGCGGCCAACATGCCGGCCGCGGCGATGCCGGCCCGTTTGAACATGCGCGGCAGGTCCGCCGTGGGCACGCGCGGGTCCGGCGGCAGCCCGTACACCTCCGGTTCGTCGAGCAGCAGGAACACGGAACCGGTGCCGCCCACGCCGTCGGCATCGTTGGCCCCGTAGAGGCGTGCCTCGGTCAGCCCCTGCGAGTGGAGTTCTGCTACCCGCTGCTTCGCGGTGGCCACCATTTCCTCGCGCTCGCCGTACTTGATCGACGTCGTGGGGCACGCCTGGGCGCAGGCCGGCGTCTGGCCGTCGGTGATCCGGTCGTAGCACAGCGTGCACTTCTGGGCGACACCGACGTTGCGGGTCGGGGCCTGTTCCCCCGGGGTGAAGTCGCGCTGTGTCTTCGGTCCTGCCGTGCCGTCGCTGCGCCGTTCGATCACGCCGAACGGGCATCCCGCGACGCAGGTGCCGCAACCGTTGCAGACGTCGTCCTGCACCACCACGGTGCCGTGCTCGGTGCGGAACAGCGCACCGGTGGGGCACACGTCCAGGCACCCGGCGTTGGTGCAGTGCTTGCACACATCCGAGGACATCAGCCAGCGGAAATCAGGCGTATCGGGGGGCGTGGTATCCACCCCCGGAGGCTTCCCTGCTGCAGCCGCGCTTCCCGGCGGGCCGATGCCTGGCATGCCGAGGCTGACGAGTGCGCGCCCGGAGTCGCGCGCCTTTTCGATCCGCCCGCGGTCCTGCTCGACGAAGGCGACGTGGCGCCACGTGTCGGCTCCCAGCGAGCCGGTGTTGTCGTAGGAGGACTGCAGCAGCTCGTGCTGCGGGTCGGCGGGATTGCGGTTCCATTCCTTGCAGGCCACCTCGCACGCCTTGCAGCCGATGCAGATCGAGGTGTCCGTGAAGAAGCCCTTGCGCGGGTGTCCGGTGTGCGGAATGTCCCCGGGCGCTTCGGTCAGCCGGTTCATGAGCCTTCCCTCGTGGTGTCATCGCCCGGCACGGGGCCGGGGTGGGTGATCTTGTCGCTGCCGGTCTCGGGTGTCACCCCGGCGCGGGCCTGGTATTCGGCGACCAGGGCGAGCAGTTCCGGGCCCCGGGGACGGCGGCCCGGGAGGATGTCGCACGATCCGGCCTTGGATTCCTGGATCTGCACGTTGGGGTCGAGGGTCACGCCCAGCAGATCGTTGGCTGCGTCCCCGCTGATGACCGCTTCCTGTCCGACGCCCCAGTGGTAGGGCACCCCGATTTGGTGCACCGTGCGCCCGCCGATGACCAGCGGCTTCATCCGTTCGGTCACGAGCACCTTGGCCTCGATGGCTGCCCGCGGCGAGACGATTGTCGCCCAGCCGTAGGGTTCCAGGCCGCGTTCCGCCGCCAGTTCCGGCGACACTTCGCAGAACATTTCCGGCTGCAGCTCCGAGAGGTACGGCAGCCACCGGCTCATCCCGCCGGCCGTGTGGTGTTCGGTCAAGCGGTACGTGGTGAACACAAAGGGGTAGATGTCCGCACCGGGCACGTTGGCACTCGGGGCGCTGAGATTGTCTGCGCGCGGGAAGGTGAGCCGGGCGGGATTCTGCTGCTGCCCGTAGAGCGGGTTGGCGACCGGAGATTCCTGCGGCTCGTAGTGGGTCGGCAGCGGCCCGTCCACCATGCCCTTGGGCGCGAACAGCCACCCCTTGCCGTCGGCCTGCATGATGAACGGGTCGTCGCCGGCCAGCCCGGCGGCGCCGCCGGCCGTCGGATCCGGCCTGCTCCCGGGAGCGCGGTCCAGCGGGAAATCGGGGACGTCCTCCCCGGTCCACCGGTTCTGCTCCGGGTCCCACCAGACGTACTTCTTGCGTTCGCTCCAGGGCTTGCCGTCGGGGTCCGCCGACGCGCGGTTGTAAAGGATCCGCCGGTTCGCCGGCCAGGCCCAGCCCCACTCGGAGGCGACCGGCCCTTGTTCCTGGCCGGGCTTGCGGTCGGCGGCGTGGTTGATGCCGTCGGCATACACGCCCGTATAGATCCAGCATCCTCCCGAGGTCGAGCCGTCGGGGCGCATCTCGGTGTACGACGAGAGGGGCATGCCGGCGCGGGGACCGGTGAGATGCCGGCCGTTGATTTCCGCGAGCACCGCCTCCCCGTCGGGGTCGCCGTGTTCGTCGGTGGGATAGTCCCACGTGAGGTCCAGCAGCGGCCGGTCCCGTTCATCGGTCGAATCCGCCAGCTTTGCCCGGAGGCGTTGGCCCAGCTCGTAGAAGAACTGCAGTTCGCTGCGGCAGTCCCCCGGCGGCTGGATGGCCTGGTGCCGCCATTGCAGGAGCCGCTGGGTCTGCGTGAAGGTTCCGGCCTTTTCCACGTGCGTCGCCGCCGGCAGGAAGAAGACTTCGGTGCCGATGTCCTCGGTCCGCAGCTCGCCCGTGGCGATCTCGGGGCCGTCCTTCCACCACGTCGCCGACTCGATGAGGTTCAGGTCGCGCACCACCAGCCATTTCAGATGGGACATGCCAAGGCGCTGCATGCGCCCGTTGGCGGATCCGACCGCGGGGTTCTGGCCGAACAGGAAGTAGCCCTCGACCTCATCGGCCAGCATGCCCATGACTGTCTGGTAGGTCCCGTGCGGGCCGTTGATGCGCGGAAGGTAGCCGTAGCCCCAGTCCGAGTCCTCACGGGCCGCGTCGCCCCACCAGGCCTTGAGCAGGCTGATGGTGTAGGCATCGGCGTCGGCCCAGTAGCCCTTTTGGTCCGGCGACGCGATGCCGCCGAGGTAGTCCTGCAACGTCTCCATCTCGGCCTTCGGCATGGGGAGGTAGCCGGGCAACAGGTTGAACAGGGTCGGGATGTCGGTGGAGCCCTGGATGCTGGCATGGCCGCGCAGCGCCATGATTCCCCCGCCCGGCCGGCCCATGTTGCCCAGCAGGAGCTGCAGGATCGCCGCGGTCCGGATGTACTGCGCGCCCACGGTGTGCTGGGTCCAGCCGACGGAATACGCAAAGCAGGTGGTCCGGTCGCGTCCGGAGTTCTCCGTGACCGCCCGCGCCAGGTAGTCGAAATCCGCCAGGGAAATGCCGCAGGCGTCCCGGACCATCTCCGGGGTGTACCGGGCATAGTGCCGTTTCAGGATCTGGAACACCGTCCGCGGGTGCTCCAGCGTGGGATCCTGCTCGAAATCGGGGTGGGCCAGGGTCGGCCCGCCGCTGCCGTACTGGTGCCCGGCCGCCCGGTCCGCGGTGTCGGCGCCGTGTTCGTGGCCGCCGGCTTCTCCGGCCTCCGCCTTCCGTTCATAGGCCCAGGACGCGAGGTCGTACTGGCCCGTTTCCGGATCGAATCCGGAGAACAGCCCGTCCAGGTCCTCGGTGTCACGGAACTCTTGGTTCACCAGGGTCGCCGCATTGGTATAGGCCCGCACGTAATCCTTGAACCACAGATCGTTGCTGATCACGTAATTGATCAGGGCGCCCAGCAACACGATGTCCGAACCGGCCCGGATGGGCACGTGCCTGTCTGCCACCGCGCTGGTGCGGGTAAACCGCGGATCCACATGGATGACCTTCGCGCCGCGGGCCCTGGCTTCCGTCACCCACTGGTAGCCCACGGGATGGCACTCGGCCATGTTGGAGCCCTGGATGACGATGCAGTCGGCGTTGGCCATGTCCTGCAGCGATTGCGTCGCGCCGCCGCGTCCGAACGAGGTTCCCAAACTGGGAACCGTTGCGGAGTGTCAAATGCGGGCCTGGTTCTCGAGCTGGATGGCGCCCGCAGCGGTGAAGAGTTTCTTGATCAGATAGTTTTCTTCGTTGTCGAGGGTCGCCCCGCCCAGCCCGGCGATGCCCATGGTCCGCCGGAGCGGCCGGCCGTGCTCATCGCTTTGCTGCCACGTGTTCCGGCGCGCGTCGAGGAACCTGTCGGCAATCATGTCGACGGCGGTGTCCAGGTCAAGGTGCTGCCAGTCCTTGGCGTGGGGCGCCCGGTAGAGCACCCTCGTCTGCCGGCCGGGCGCGTTGACCAACTGCTCGCTGGCGGATCCCTTGGGGCAGAGCCGGCCGCGCGAGATCGGCGAATCCGGGTCACCCTCGATCTGGACAACCTTTTCGTCCTTGACGAAGACACGCTGGCCGCAGCCCACCGCGCAGTATGGACACACGCTCTGCACCACGCGGTCCGCGGTGGACGTCCGGGGAGCGATTTCACGGGTCCGCTGCGAGGTCACGGCCTCGCCCCGCCCGAGAGAATCACTCGTGCGGAACTGCCGTACCACCGGCCACTCCAGGAAGCTGAACCGCGACATGGGCCCACCCTAACCCATCCAATTCACGGACAACAGGGGAAACGACGACGCCGGAGGATCGGCTCCGCGGGCACAGGCTGCTCCCCCAGCAGCGAGCGGGCGCCTGCGGGGAACGCCGCCTGGTACTCGTCCACGGTCTTCGGCTTGTCCCTGTCTCGAAGCTACCCGCCGCGGGCCAGACCGGGGCCGGTGTTTGCCGGTTTTGCGCGTGAGGGCCGGCAAGGTATTCCCTGCGGGCAGCGCGCGGTCCATACTCGGACACGTACGGGGCATCGGCGGGACGGAGCCGCCCCTGGCGCAGGCTCCGGCCGCAGATGCAGGCGCGAACATCGGAGTCTGGCATGGCTACTTGGAGCGGTTCCCAGTCCCTCCTCCGGCGCAAGCCGATCACGGAGCTGGCGGAGGAGAGCGGGGAAAGCCATCTGTCCAAAAGCCTGGGCGTCTGGCAGCTGACCGCGATCGGCGTCGGCGGGATCATCGGCATCGGCATTTTCACGTTGGCCGGGCTGGTGGCCAACGGCGGCCCCGAGGCGGCTCCGGTCGGCCCGGCGGTGCTCATTTCCTTCCTCATTGCCGGCCTGGCCAGCGCGGCGGCGGCCCTGTCGTACGCGGAATTCGCGGGCATGATCCCGTTTGCCGGTTCGGCCTACACCTATGGCTATGTGGCCCTGGGGGAGGTCATCGGCTGGTTCATCGGCTGGGACCTGCTGCTGGAATACACTGCCATCGTCGCCGTCGTCGCCATCGGCATCTCGGGCTATTTCAGCGCCTTTATGGAGGGCATCGGCGTCCAGGTCCCGGCGTGGATGGAGGGCACCGCCGACACGGTCGAGGGCGGCGTGGTCAACCTGCCGGCCATCGTGGTCTGCCTGCTGATTACCTGGATCCTCAGCCGCGGGACCCGCACCTTCGGCCGGTTCGAACTGATAGCGGTGGGGCTGAAGATCCTGCTGATCCTCTTCATCATCGGGCTGGGGTTCTTCTTCGTGAACCCGGGCAACTACAACCCGTTTATGCCCTCCGGATTCGGTCCGGTACTGGCCGGAGCCGCCACCGTGTTCTTCGCGGTGTTCGGCTATGACGCGATGAGCACGGCGGCAGAGGAATCCGTCGACGGCAAGAAGCACATGCCGAAGGCGATCCTGCTGTCGCTGGCCATCGCGATGACTCTCTATGTGCTGGCCACCCTGGTGCTGACCGGCATGCAGAACTACAGGGACATCAGCCCCACCGCGGGGTTCGCGTCCGCCTTCGAGTCGGTCGGGCTGCCGGTCGTGGCCACGATCATTGCCGCCTTCGCCGTTGTTTCGATCCTGACCGTGATGCTCACCTTCCTGCTGGGCGTGACGCGGGTGTGGTTCTCCATGAGCCGCGACGGGCTGCTGCCGTCCTGGTTTGCGGCGACGGACCGGCACGGCACCCCGCAGCGGGTGACCTGGATCGCCGGCATCGCGTCGGCGCTGCTGGCCGGAGTGTTCCCCATCCGGGCCGTGGCGGACCTCACCAACATCGGCATCCTGGCCGCCTTCGTGGTGGTTTGTGTGGCCGTAATCGTGCTGAGGCGCACCCGTCCCGAGGTGCCGCGGACTTTCCGGCTGCCGTGGATGCCGGTCGTCCCGGCCTTCGGGGTCCTGGCCTCCGGCTTCCTGATGCTCCAGCTGCACTGGGAAACCTGGCTGCGCTTCGTGGTCTGGCTGATCATCGGCCTGGCCATCTACCTGTTCTACAGCCGCAAGCACTCACTGATGAACCCGGACAGCCCGCGCCACCGGGCCGTACCCTGACTTTTCTCGGTACTGTGTCCTGAAACCGCGCGCCAACCTACGGTAGCCGCCGGTCCTCGGGATGCTGCAGGCGCAGCCACTTGTAGCCGAACCCCTCGAGGGGCAGGGTGCAGGTGCCGTCCTCGGCGATTTTCACGTCTGCGCCACCCAGCAGGTCCAGCAGCGGCACGGCCCGGAGCATTTCCGCGGGCCGGTCCTGCGTGGCCAGATTCAGCACGACGGTAACTGGATCGGACGAGAGGTTATGCAGCAGCACCATGCTGGACTCCTCCCAGGTGCAGCGGTGCGCCAGCACGGACTTCTCCGGCTGGTCGAGGATCTCGAAGTGCCCCCAGCCCAGCTCCGGGCACTCCCGGTAGCGCTTGATCAACGTGGCCATGAAGTTCCACAGGGACTCCGGGTCCCGTTTGGCCTGGGCTGCGTTGACGAACTGCGGGCCGAAGCCGCCGTCGGCCAGCGGCGAGATCAACTGTCCGGGCTCGGCGGTGGAGAAGCCCGCGTTCGGACCGTTCGTCCACTGCATGGGGGTGCGGACCGCCAGGCGGCCTTCCGCGTCCAGGTTCTCCCCCATGCCGATCTCCTCGCCGTAGTACAGCACCGGGGTGCCGGGCAGGGAAAACAGGAGCGAATACACCATCCTGATCCGGCGCGGGTCTCCGCCCAGCATCGGGGGCAGGCGGCGTTTAAGACCGCGGCCGTAAAGCTGCATCTGTTCCTCGGGCCCGAAGGCCGCGAAGACCTCTCGGCGCTCCTCCTCGGTGAGCTTGTCCAGCGTCAGCTCGTCGTGGTTGCGCACGAAGGTGGCCCACTGGTTGTCCGGGTTGATGGCCGGCCTGCCCTGCAGGGCCTTCGCCAGCGGGCCCGCGTCCTGCCGGGCCAGGGAGAGGTACATGTTCTGCATGGCGATGAAGTCGAACATCACGTTCAGTTCGTCGCCGTCGCTGCCGCCGAAGAAGATCAGCTGGTCCTCGTAGGGCAGGTTGACTTCGCCGAGCAGTATTCCATCGCCGCGGCGACGGCTCAGGAAACGGCGAAGGTCCCGCAGGAATTCGTGCGGATCCGGCAGCCCGGACCCGTCCTGCCCCGTGGTTTCAAGGAAGAAGGGCACCGCGTCAACCCGAAAACCGTCAAGCCCCAGCTCCAGCCAGAAGCCCATGGCCTTGGCGATATGGTTCCTGACCTCGGGGTTGGTCACGTTCAGGTCCGGCTGATGCCTGTAGAAGCGGTGCAGATACCACTCCCCCGAGGGCGAATCCTGGGTCCAGATGGACCGCTCCTGGTCCGGGAACACAACCTCCCGGGAGGTGTCCGGCGGCGGGTCGGACCGCCACACATAGTAGTCCCGGTAGGGACTGTCCGTGGACCGGCGCGCGGACTGGAACCATGGATGCTGGTCGGAGGTGTGGTTGACCACCAGGTCCGCGATGACCCGCATGCCGCGGTCCCGGGCCGTGCGGAGGAACTCCACCAAGTCCCCATGGTCTCCCAGCCGCCGGTCCACGCCGTAGAAGTCCGTGACGTCGTAGCCGTCGTCCCGTTCGGGCGTCGGATAAAAGGGCATCAGCCAGATGCAGGTGACGCCCAGCTCGGCCAGGTAATCCACGCGCTGGGCCAGGCCGGCGAAGTCGCCCACGCCGTCGCCGTCGGAATCGAAGTACGTTTCCACGTCCAGGCAGTAGACAACAGCTGTCTTCCACCACAGGTCGGACGTGTCGGTAATCCTCACTGGCTACTCCTCGCTTCCCGTCCATGCGGTCCGGTCCGTCAGCGCAGTTTCGGCAGGACCTCGCCGGCGAACGTCTCGATGAAGGGCCGCTGCTCCTGGCCCACGAAGTGCAGGTACAGCTCGTCGAAGCCCAAGTCCAGATACTCCTGCAGCCACTCCACATGCCGGCCCGTGCTGGCCGATACGTTGACCGCCTTGCGCAACTGGTCCTCGCCGACGTGCTCGCTCACGGCGTCGAAGTGGCCTGCCGTGGCCAGGTCCGCGGCCACGTGCGGGGCGAAGGTGTTGGAGCGCCACTGGTCCAGGCCGATCTCGACGGCCGCCTCCTCCGACGGCGCCCAGGACAGGTGCACCTGCAGCGCGGCCTTCCCGCGGCCGCCATGGTCCCGGTAGCCGGCGAGGACCTTCCTGAGCTGCTCCGGCGCCTGGTTGACGGTGATCAGCCCGTCCGCCCAGCGCGCGGCACGGCGGGCGGTCTCCACGCTGATGGCGGGGGCGATCAGCTCGGGCTTGGGCTCGGGCACCTCCCAAATCCGGGCGTGCTCGACGGTGACCAGTCCGCGGTGGGTGACCTCCTCGCCGTCGTGCAGGCGGCGGATCACCTCCACGGACTCCTCCAGCCGCTGCTGGCGCACGTCCTTGGCGGGCCAGGCGTCGCCCGTGATGTGCTCGTTGGAGTTCTCGCCACTGCCCGGCGCCATCCAGAACCGGCCCGGAAACATGACGGCCAAGGTCGCCGCGGCGTGGGCAATGATCGCCGGATGGTAGCGCTGGCCGGGGGCGGTGACCACGCCGAACCGCAGCGCGGTGGTGGCCAGCGCCGCACCGAGCCAGGACCAGGCGAAGCCGGAATGACCTTGGCGCGCGGACCACGGCTCGATGTGGTCCGAGCACATGGCGGCGTCGAACCCCGCCTCCTCTGCCAGTTTCACGTCCTGCAGCAGCTGGGCGGGCGAGATCTGTTCGTGGGATGCGTGGAATCCGATGACAGGCACCCCTCCATCCTTATGGTGCCTTGGCGGGTTGTCGAGGAATGTATCGCAGGTACGCGATGCCGTTGTCGAAGATTCTGTGTTCGGTAAGGCTCAGGTCGAGGTGCACGTCGTCGGGCAGGGCGCGCAGGCCTCCCCCCACCATCTTTGGCACCACAAAGAACCGGAAGTCGTCAACCAGGCCCGCACGGATCGCGTCTGCCGCGACCGTGGGCCCGAAGATCTCGACTACACCCTTCGCACGCTCCACGACCCGCTGCAGCTCGACCAGGCTCAGGCGCGGCACGATGCGTGCCCGGTCCGAGGTGAGCTCTTCGACCGTCATGGTCGACGACACCACGACCTTGTCCAGGCCCCGCCAGCGCCGGGCGAACTCCCGCTCAGCCACAGGACGGTCCTCGCCGTCCGGATAGGTGTCCCAGTACCCCATCAACGCATAGGTTCTCCGCCCGAGCACCTCGGTGGACACCTCCGCCATGCGCTCGAGGTGCACGGCGAACACGGCATCGCTCGGGCCCGTCCACTGGAAGTCGCCGTCGGCATCGGCGACGTAGCCGTCGATGGACGTTGTTGCCACAAAGGCGAGGGTTCCCATGATCGTTCCGCCCCTTCACGCTGGGTGTGCCGGTGCCGGAGCGACGCCGGCACCGGTCAGTTCTTCTTCAGTTCCTCGGCGAGCATCACGATGATGCCGCTGGGACCGCGGACGTACGTGAGCCTATAGGCGTCCTCATAAGTCGCCACCCCGCGAAGCGGCCGGCAGCCGTGTTTCGCGGCTATTTCGAGGGCCTTGTCCAAATCGTCTACCGAGAAAGCGACCCGGTGCATGCCGATCTCGTTCGGGCGGGTGGGCGAAGACTCGATCGCTTCGGGGTGGAGGTACTCGAAGAGTTCGAGCCGGCCGTGACCGTCCGGGGTCTGGAGCATCGCGATGTTGGCGTGGTTGCCGTCGAGCCCGACGGCGGTGTCGGTCCAGTCACCGCTGACCGTGTCACGGCCGAGGACCGTCAGGCCGAGGTCAGTGAAGAAGGCGATCGCTGCTTCGAGGTCGCGAACGGCGATACCGACGTTCTCCAGTTTGATGGCCATGCGCGACATGCTAGCGAGCCGGGAGGACAAAAAAGAAGCCCCCAGCCAGCTGCGCCGCGTCGGAGTTGCGGCACAATAAATCGTGTGGACGACCTGCATGTGCCCCCGGGACCCGGCGCGCCCCGCGGCCTCCGGGTGCCGGCGGGAGAGCTGGTCGAGCAGTTCTCCCGAGCCTCGGGCCCTGGCGGCCAGAGCGTCAACACCGCCGACTCACGTGTGCAGCTCAGTCTCGATCTGGGGACCACGACGGCGCTCAGCGAGATCCAACGCGATCGCGCCGTCGCCAGGCTCTCCGAGAGGATCTCGGGCACGGTGCTCACCATCAGCGCCTCCGAACACCGCTCCCAGCGGCAAAACAGGGCTGCGGCGCGGCAACGCCTCGTCGCACTCCTGCGGGACGCGGTGACTCCGCCTGTCGTCCGGCGGGCAACCCGGCCCACGGCTGGCTCGCGGCGCCGCCGGCTCGAATCGAAACGGTTGCGCTCGGAGACCAAGCGCAACCGCAGGCGCCCAAACTCCGAATAAGCTGACCATTTTGCGCTCTTGGAATGGGGTGAGCATGGGTAACGGTGCCTCGAGAGCCGAACCGGCGCCATCTCCCCGCGGAGGTCCTGCGGGACGCCTGATCGCCCGGCATCCGGTAACTGCCTTTGTGGTCATTGCGATCGGGCTGACGTGGGCGGCGCAGGCGATATCGATCGTTTTGCTGGGCAACGTTGTGCCCGGGCTCCTGGCAGAGCTGCTGATCCTGCTGGGTACGGCGGTCCTCGTGACCGCAGCCTCCGGCGGCGGGAAGGCGGTCCGGGGCCTTTTTCGGCAGGCTGTCCGCTGGCGGGTAGGCGTCGGCTGGTATATCGCCGCCCTGCTCGCCATACCCGTGCTGACCCTGCTGATCGCCGCGGCGACCGGGTCTTTTCGGCAACCGGAAGCCGGCTGGGCCGCTGAAACCGGCAACTATTTCCTCAATGCCATCCTCGTCGGGGCTGTGCTGGCGAATATCTGGGAGGAGCTGGCCTGGACCGCCGTGGTACAGCACCGGCTGATGGAGCGGTGGGGCCTGATCGCCGGCTCGCTGCTGACAGCCTTACCCTTTGCCCTCATCCACCTCCCCCTCGCCTTCGCGGACAAAGGCTTCACGGGGACGCCCGTCCGGGAGGTGCTTTTCTATTGGGCGGTCCTGTTTCTCTTCGCCCCGATTTTCAGGCTCTTGGCCGGCATGGTGTATCTGGGCGCGGGCGGAAGCATCCTCATCGTCGGCCTCCTTCACGGGTCCTTCAACGCCTCCGGCTCGGAAAAGCTCAAGGCGTTCGAGGGAGAGTGGCAGCAGATCGCCGCCGCAGCCATGCTCGCCGTCGTCCTAGCGCTCTACCAACAAAGCGGGGCACGCGCTAAGGGGCGCCGAACAGGATCCAGACCGGATCGCTACTCAGCATTCCCGGACGACACCTGAACTGGACTCGGTGCAGCGGCGGCGTCTTGTTGGAACAAGCATTGAGGGAGCCCGGAATTCAAGTGGACACGATACGAGTAGCCTCAGGTGGCATCACGTCCTAGAGCAGGGGCATTCCAAGCGGGCGGGTCGAGTCCCTTAGGCGCGGGCAGAGTCCTTGGGCAGTCGGGCCGCCAGCTTCCACGCGGCCGGCATGGCGGCTGCCGCGATCAGCGACTTCACGATGCCGCCGATGATGAACGGGTATAGGCCCCACTCGAGCGTCTGCTGCAGGTCGGCGCCCAGGGAAATGGCCAGCCAGGCCATGCCGAAGACGAAGGTGATCACGGTGCCCGCCAAGAATGAAACGGTGGCGCCCAGGAACTTTTTGTCCCAGTTGCGCTTGGCCAGCCAGCCGGTCAGCCCCGCGGCGGCGATGAAGCCCACCAGGTAGCCGCCGGTCGGGCCAACGGCGGCGGCCAGGCCGGAGGAGGCGTCGCTGAACACCGGCATGCCGGCCACGCCGGCCACCCAGTACAGTGCCATCGACAGCATGCCGCGGACCGGGCCCAGCGTGCTGCCGACCAGCAGGACGGCCAGGGTCTGGCCGGTGATCGGGACCGGCCACAGCGGTACGGCCAACTGCGCCATGACGGCGGTCAGGCCTGCCCCGCCGACAACCAGCGCGGTGTTGGCCAAGGCGGTGCTGGGGACCAGGGCGTCGGCCAGGACACCCTGTCGCGCAACGGCGGCTGATGCTGTGCTCATGGTTGCTCCTTGTGTTTTCGGAAAATCATCAAGAACCGCGCCCCGGCGGATTGAGCGGTGCCTCCGCTCAAATCCGCGGTATCCCACCTCTGACACTAACTTGATCGACGATTGTTGACAATAAAATAATGTGACGCGCATCATGGGACGCATGGCCTCCCTTAGCCCTCTGTTGAAGCAGGCGACCCCACTGACAGTCGATCACGCCCTGGGCAGTTGGATCTACGCGACCGATGGAAAAACGTACCTTGATTTCACTACCGGCATCGGGGTGACGAGCACGGGTCATTGCCACCCGCGGGTAGTGGAGGCGGCCCGCGGTCAGGTGGGAAAGATCATTCACGCCCAGTACACCACGGTGATGCACAAGCCGTTGCTGGCGTTGACCGAGAAGCTTGGCGAGGTGCTGCCGGAAGGCTTGGACTCGGTGTTTTATGCCAATTCCGGATCGGAGGCGGTGGAGGCTGCGATCCGTTTGGCCAGAATGGCCACGGGCCGGCCAAACCTCGTAGTGTTCCAGGGCGGTTTCCATGGTCGGACGGTTGCGGCGGCTTCGCTGACCACCGCCGGAACGAAGTTCTCCGCAGGGTTCTCCCCGCTGATGTCGGGGGTGCACATGTCCGCCTTCCCCTACGCCTACCGCTACGGCTGGGATGAGGCGGCCGCCGTGGAATTCGCATTAAAGGAACTGGACTACCTGCTGCAAACCCGCACCGCGCCCAACGACACCGCAGCATTCCTGATCGAACCGGCCCTCGGCGAGGGTGGGTATCTGCCCACTCCGGCGGCGTTCCTGGAGGGACTGCGCGAACGTGCCGACCGGCACGGCATCCGGCTGATCTTCGACGAAGTCCAGACAGGCGTAGGCCGCATGGGCAAGTTCTGGGGGCACCAGTACTCCGCCGCCATCCCTGACATCCTCATCACTGCGAAGGGCATCGCCTCCGGATTTCCGATCTCCGCAATCGCCGCTTCCACCGAACTGATGTCCAGGGGCTGGCCCGGGTCCCAGGGCGGGACCTATGGCGGTAATGCGGTCTCTGCCGCCGCCGGCGTCGCCACCCTCGATGTCATTCGTGACGAAGGGTTAGTGGAAAACTCACGGATCCGCGGCGAGCAACTCCAGGCCGGACTAAAGGAAATCCAGGCCCGCGTCCCCGCCATTGGCGACGTCCGCGGCAAGGGCCTGATGCAAGGCATTGAATTCACCACCGAAGCCGGCGGCCCCGACGGCGCCACCGCGGCAGCAGTCCAACAGGCCACGACCCGCCACGGCCTGCTCACCCTCACGTGCGGGCCCGCAGGCAATGTCGTCCGACTGATCCCCGCCCTTATCGTCACCGCCGAAGAAATCGCCACCGGCCTCGAACGCTTCGAAAACGCCGTCGCCACCGTCACCGCGGCCGTTTCCTCGAAATATTGAGCCCACCCATGACGGATGCTGTTCGCTCCCCCGCAGGCCCGGCAACGGGCACCCGCCGAACAGGCGCACCGGATGCAGGCCTCCCCGCGGTGCTTGCACGCCTGGCATCCGCGGGCGTGGCTGCCGACGTCTCGCCACGCCGCGTGGCGGAATACTCCTATGACGCTTCCAACTACCGGGTACCCCCGCTTGCCGTGGTGTTCCCCCGGACGGTCGAGGACGTGCTCGCGGTCGTTGCTGCATGCCGGGAAACGGCAACCCCGCTGATCGGGCGCGGCGGCGGGACGTCCATGGCGGGCAACGCCATGGGCCCAGGCGTGATACTTGACTTTTCCCGCCACATGAACGCGATCCACGAGATCGACGAGGTGGAGGGCACCGTGAGCGTCGAGCCCGGCGTCGTGCTCGCGGTCCTCTCCCACGAGGTGGAGAAAACCACCGGTGACCGGTTCACCTTCGCCCCGGACCCGTCCTCCAAGAACCGTGCCACCGTGGGCGGCTCGCTGGGCAACGATGCGTGCGGCAACCACTCCGTTCGCTACGGCCGGATCTCCGACCACGTCGTGGAGATTGACGTCGTCACTTCGGATGGCGCGCGCCTGACGGCCACGGCCGGCGGGCTGCGTGCCACAGATCCCGGCGACAACGACTCCGCAGCGCGCGCGGGTGCACTGACCGCCTCCTTTAAAGACTTGGCCCGCAGTCACCTGTCCGAGTTCCGCCTGGAACTCGAACGGATCCGACGTCAAGTCTCCGGCTATCATCTGGCGCATCTTCTTCCGGAAAACGGGTTCAATATCGCCCGAGCCCTCGCGGGGTCCGAGGGGACCTGCGCCATCATTGTCGGCGCCCGGATGAAGCTTGTGCCTAAGCCGGCCAGCGCCCTGCTGGTGTGCCTGGGTTATGCGGACATAGTCGACGCGGCTCGGGACGTCATGACCATCCTGGAGTTCTCCCCGGCTGCCGTCGAAGGTATCGATGAGGCGATCGTGGACACCATGCGCTTCCGCCGCGGCAAGGGCTCGGTGACGGGTTTGCCCACAGGCAAAGCCTGGCTGTACGTGGACCTCGACGGCGGGAATCCGCACCAGGTCAGGGCGGAAGCTGACCGACTGCTCGCCCGACTCAGGGAAAACGGCCGCTTGGTGGATGGGCACGCCGTGCCGGACCTGCAGGAGCGAGCCGCTCTTTGGCGTGTCCGCGAGGACGGCGCCGGGCTCTCAGCCCGCCTCTCCACCGGTGGAGAATCCTGGCCAGGATGGGAAGACTCTGCAGTCGCACCCGAGAACCTTGCGGAGTACCTCTCAGACTTCCGCGACCTTCTGGGCCGCTACGACCTGACGGGCGTAATGTACGGACACTTCGGTGCCGGCTGCATGCACATCCGGATCACCTATGACCTGCGCACCCCAGCCGGCCGCCGCGTCTTCCGCGACTTCACACAGGAAGCTGCCCGGCTGGTGGTCCGCCACGGCGGTTCGCTCTCCGGCGAACACGGCGACGGCAGGGCACGATCGGAACTGCTGCCCCTGATGTACTCCCCGCGCCTGCTGGCGGCCTTCGCCACGTACCGGCGCACCTGGGACCCGGCAAGAATCCTCAATCCCGGATCCCTCACCGATCCTGACCCCCTGGACGTCAATCTGGCGCTCCAAGGCATTCCCGAGCGGCATTGGCGCACGAGCTTCGACCTGCGCCCGGTCAGCGCCGGAGGCGGAGCGACCGCCGAAACCGACACCCCCGGGACCTCCACCGGCAGCGGTACAGACCCATGGGTCCACGCGCTTCAAAGCTGCATAGGCGTGGGACGGTGCCGCACGGACGCGGGCGGCGTAATGTGCCCGAGCTACCGCGCCACGAAGGACGAGAAGGACTCCACCCGGGGCCGGTCCCGGGTACTCCAGGACATGGTCCGCGGCGCCCGCACCGTGGAGGAAGGCTGGAAGTCCGAGGAGGTCCGCGAGGCGCTTGATCTCTGTCTTTCCTGCAAGGCCTGCTCCACCGACTGCCCCACGGGCGTCGACATGGCCACCTACAAATCCGAATTCTTCTCGCACTACTACAAGGGCAGACTCCGCCCCATTTCCCACTTCTCCCTGGGCTGGCTGCCCCGCTGGCTTAAGCTCACCGGCCGCTCCGCGCCTCTGGTCAACGCCGTGATGTCCACCCCGCTGGCGAAGGTCGCCTCCGTCCTGGGCGGGCTGACCACCCGGCGTGCGATGCCACGTTTCGCCGGAGCCGGCGAGTGGCGTCGCGAAGTAGCAGCCGCCGGCATCGGTCCGGCAACCGACCACAGCGGCGGCCTTGCTCCGGATGAACACGGCGTGGTGCTTTTCGTGGACACCTTCACCCGCGGCTTCCGGCCGGAGGTGGCCGGTTCCGCTGCCCGCGTTCTGGCCGGCTCGGGCTCCGTGGAATGCTCAGCCGAGTCCTGCTGCGGCCTGACCTGGATTTCCACCGGCCAGCTGGACACCGCAAAAAAGCACATGGCCTCGGCAGCGGAGGTTTTGGATGACGGGACCGATCGGCCCATCGTGGTGGTGGAACCCAGTTGCGCGGCGGCGCTGCGCAAGGACCTGCCCGAGCTGGTCCACACGGAACGGGCCCGCCGGGTTGCCGCCCGGGTGCGAAGCTTTGCGACGTACGTCGACGAGCTGTCCAATGCCGGATGGAAACCAGCGCCGGCCCGCCCCCTTCCAGAACAAGTGGTACTGCAGACGCACTGCCACGAATACTCGGTCTTCGGAGCCGGTGTCCAGCGCTCGGCACTCAGGGCCGCGGGCGTCAAGAGTGTGGTGGATGCGCCCGGCTGCTGCGGCGTGGCCGGAAACTTCGGCTTCGAGAAGGATCACTACGGCATCAGCATGCTGGTTGCCGAGCAAGCGCTGGCCCCGGCCCTGCGTCAGACCGATTCCTCTTCGGTGATCCTTACTGACGGATTCTCCTGCGCCATGCAGGTGAAACAGATCGATGGCTCCCGGCCGGGTCGTCACCTGGCCCAACTATTGGACCCCGGCGAATGAGCAGCATTGATTTCCCAACGCAACGCCGGCCACAACACCTCCAACCAAGAAAAGGATCGCTCATGAGCATTCAGTCAGCCGGCTCCCGAACGTCACAAAAGGCGCTCAACGCCGTCGCAAAGGTCAGCACGAACCTCTACATTGACGGGGAGTGGACCGAAGCATCGTCCGGTGCCCGGTTCGATGTCGTCAATCCTGCCACCGAGGAAGTCATCGCCAGCGTCGCCGACGGGGGCCCCGAAGACGCGCGCCGGGCGATCGAAACCGCCGGCCGGGTCCAGAAACAGTGGGCCAAGACCCCGCCCCGGGAGCGCAGCGAAATCCTGCGCCGCGCGTTCGACCTGATCATGGCCCGCCAAGACGAACTGGCATTGATTATGACCACGGAAATGGGAAAACCCTTGGCCGAGTCAAGAGGCGAGGTGGCGTACGCCGCCGAGTTCTTCCGTTGGTTCTCGGAGGAAGCCGTCCGCATTAGCGGAGATCTGACCACCAGCGGCGACGGCAAGAACCGCATCCTCGTCTCGAAGGAACCCGTTGGACCCTGCGTCTTGGTCACGCCCTGGAACTTTCCACTGGCGATGGGCACCCGGAAGATCGCCCCTGCCATTGCGGCCGGCTGCACCATGGTCTTCAAGCCTGCCAACCTCACTCCACTGTCTTCGCTGGCACTGGCGGACGTCCTGGCAGAGGCTGGCCTGCCCAAGGGTGTGCTGAACCTGGTCACGACCTCCAAAGCCTCCGAGGTGGTCACCCCATGGATGGAAAGCGGCATTGCCCGAAAGGTTAGCTTCACCGGGTCCACCGGCGTGGGCATCCGCTTATTGGAGCAGGCTGCCAAAAACGTCATGCGTTCTTCCATGGAACTGGGCGGGAACGCCCCTCTCATTGTGTTTGATGACGCGGACTTGGACCGCGCCGTTGAGGGAGCTTTCGCCGCAAAGATGCGCAACATGGGTGAAGCCTGCACCGCCGCCAACCGGATCTTCGTGCAGCGCTCCGTGGCCGCTGACTTCTCCGTCCGCCTCGCCCAGCGGCTGAGCGCCTTGAAGGTCGGTGACGGCGCAGTGAGCGGCACGGACGTCGGCCCGCTCGTGGAGGAAAAGGCTCTCAACAAGGTCCAGGAACTTGTGGACGACGCCGTTTCCAAGGGCGCCAAGGTGGTCTGCGGCGGCTCCCGCCCGGAGGGCAGCGGCTACTTCTACTCCCCAACAGTGCTTGCGGACGTCGGCCCCGACGCCGCGCTGATGAACGAAGAAATTTTCGGCCCGGTGGCGCCCGTCATCCCCTTCGACGCCGAAGACGAGGTGGTGCGGTGGGCGAACGACACCCCTTGGGGCCTTGCCAGCTTTGTGTTCACCCAGGACCTGGACCGCGCCTTCCGCGTCGGCGAGGGTCTGGAGTCGGGCATGGTCGGCCTTAACACGGGCATCGTTTCGAATCCGGCGGCGCCGTTCGGCGGCATCAAGGCCTCCGGTCTGGGCCGCGAGGGCGGGCGCGTGGGCTTGGATGAATTTCTGGAGATCAAGTACATGGCCATCCCGCGGGTCTAGGGATTGGCAACCTCGTCCCACGACGCCGCCTCGCGAATGGCTCCCCCACTCATCGGCGGGAAATATGGAAGGTGAGGGAGCACTGGCGCAACCCGAGGGGACGGCTAGGGGATCAGCCGCATCAGTGCGTCCTCCATGTGTTCGGCCATCAGCTTCTCGGCGAGGTCTGAATCTCCCCTGGAGATGGCTTCCGCGATGCGTTTGTGCTCGGCGATGCGCTTGTCGGCGGTAGCGTACGTGCTTTTCAGGGCATTGAGGCACATCCGTGTTTCCGTCAGGAGAGTGTCGTGCATCTTCTTCAGGCGAGGGCTGCCGGCGAGCTCAACCAGGAGGGCATGGAAGCTCATGTCCGCTTCGGTCATGGCTTCGCCGCGGGGGCTTTCCGCCGCATCCTCCATGGCATGCACGGCTTTCATTAGCCGGGCCGCGCTGTCCTCCGGGTTTGTGCTGACCAGGCGGCGGATGGCGGCTGCTTCCACCGCGGTTCGGGCCAGGTAGATGTCCCGAAAATCGTCCTCGTCCATACTGACGACGAAGAGGCCCCTGTTCCGGTAACTGACGAGCAGCCCTTCCTGGGTGAGCCGCTGCATGGCCTCCCGCAGGGGCCCCCGGCTGACCCCCAGTTCTTTGGCAAGCTCGGCTTCACCGAGTTGGAGGCCTGGAGCGAAATCACCTCGGGCGATTGCATCGCGGATACGGCGGGCAATAATGGCCGGCGTAGACTCCTGCACTATCGGGTCGAGCACTCCCCTTTTCATCCTGATTTCCATCCTCGCTGCCATTGAGCCCCACCAACTCGTTCTGGTCGAACCCGAAACCATCGCTGTCCATGTCAGATGTCTTTAGTCGACAATTGCATAGTTTACTCCGTAGCCCTGAGTTGGCCCGGAAAGCCTGCCGGTCGGCGCGAAGAAAGCGCGATTGACAGGGGTCCACCCGGCCGGCCCGGCGAGACCTGAAGCGCTCGCGATAGGTGCGGCAGGTCCAGGCCGTCCTTCAGCACTGAACTTCAAGCGATGCAGAAACAGCGCGAAAAGTGTTGATGTGATCCCCGTCACGGACTATGCTGGCAACACCCGCTGCAGATTGTGTACAAAAGGCAATCGACTTAATCGGCCTCTGCCGGGCGGGCCTTCGGCTATCGGCGCTGGGAGAAACACATGAAGCTAAACAGGAAAGCCAACACCATCGGCGCGCTTGCACTGGCCGCCACCTTGGCGGCAACCGGGTGCGGGGCAATGGGAGGCTCCGGAGACGGGCAGACCGGGGAAGCCACGGGCACCGGTTCCGCGGAGAACTGGACTACGCCCGCCCTCAATACGGCTCTGAACGGCAAGACGACGGAAACCACCTATGAGCCCATTGCAAACGACAAAATTACCAAGCAGTGGAAGATCTGCGTCCTGTTCCCTCACATGAAGGATTCCTACTGGGCCGCCACGAACTACGGGACGCTGATCGAGGCACAGAGGGACAAGGTTGAGTACAGCATGTTCGAGGCTGGAGGCTATACCAACCTCGACAAGCAGCTAAGCCAGATGCAGGACTGCATCAACGGCGGCTACGACGCGATCGTTCTGGGCGCCATCAACGCAACGGGCGTATGCCCCCAGGTGGCCGCCGCGCTGGAAAAGAAAATACCGGTGGTGGACTTCATCAACGGTACGGACTGCCCCGAGTCCAAGGACAATCCCCTCTTCTCCCACGCGCTCGTGAGCTTCCATGATCTGGCAGTGACGACGGCCGAGTACATCATCGATGACACCAAGGGGTCACCCGCCCTGGTGGGTTTCTTCCCCGGGCCGGAAGGCGCCGGATGGTCCGATGCGGCAGTCAAGGGTTTCCAGGACACCATCAAAGGAACCAACGTCAAGATGGCGGAGATGCGGCGCGCCGATCCGGGCCTGGAGATCCAGCAGAACCTCATTGAGGACACCCTCAAGGTCCATCCCGACATCACCCACATCGTGGGAGTTGATATTGCTGCCGAAGCCGGTGTGAATGCGGTGCGGAACGCCAACATGACGGGAAAAGTTGACGTCTACGCCTTCGACATCATCCCGCCCGTGTACGACGCGATCGTGGCCGGCGACGCCGTAGGTTCGCCAACGGACTTCACCACCATCCAGGGACGTATGGCCGTTGACCAAGCCGTCCGCATGCTGGAAGGCGAGAAGCTGGAGGCGCCCACCTCCGGACCGGTGCCCAAGATGATCACCCAGGAGAACGCCGCCGACGTGCCCTACAACGAGATGTTCGCGCCGCGGGACTTCAAGACGGTGACGAGCTGGACACCGAAGAGCTGATTCATCCACGCGGGGCCGGGCCCCGCGTGGGTTCCCGGTTCGTGGGCACTCGCATCTGAAGGGAGTGAAGCTGGCATTGGAACAGCATCCGATCGTTGCACTTGGCAATATCGTCAAGACCTTCGGGCCCGTGAGGGCACTCAAAGGGATGTCCCTCGACCTTTACCCCGGCGAAGTACACATCCTGCTGGGCGAGAACGGCGCGGGAAAATCCACGCTTGTGAACATCCTCCTCGGTAACTACCAGCCGGACAGCGGCACCATTACCGTCCGCGGCTCGGACGTCGCCCACCACTCACCGGCGAATGCCCGGAAACTGGGCATCAACGTCGTCCTGCAGGATTTCAGTTTGGCTCCAACGCTGTCCGTCACCGAGAATCTGTTCCTCGGCCGTGAGGTGAAAACCTTTGGGTTCGTGAACCGCACCAAGATGCGGGCCATTGCCCGGGAGAAGGTCGGCCAGCTTGGGGCAGCCATCGACCCGGACGCTGAGGTTGGGACGCTGCCAAGGGCCGAACAGCAGCTCGTGGAGATCACGAAAGGGCTGCTCGGGACACCGGGCATCCTCCTTCTCGATGAGCCCACGGCTGCCATCAGCGAACGGGAAGCGGACCGGCTTTTCCGGATCATAGACCGGCTCCGGGACGAGGGCTGGGCGCTTCTCTACATCACCCACCGGATGGAGGAGGTCCGGCGCCTGGGCGACCGGGTCACCGTGATGCGGGACGGCACCTTCATTTCGACCCATACCCTCGACCAAGTTTCCGAAGAGCAGTTGATCACCGACATGGTCGGCCGGGAGCTCGCGGCCGTCTATCCGGAAAAGGCCGAAACCAAGGGTGAACCCCTGCTGGAGATCGAGGATGCATCCACGGCCGACGGCAAGGTCGCCCATGCATCCCTTCGGGTGTGTCGGGGTGAGATTGTCGCCGTGGCCGGGCTCGTGGGTTCGGGCAAAAGTGAACTCGCAAAGGCCGTCCTCGGTCTCATCCCCCTGTCCAGCGGTTCCGTCTCGGTCAACGGCAGGAAATTCAGTCGCCCCAACCCCCGCCAGATGATCCAGGCGGGTATCGGCTTCATGCCGGAGGACCGCAGGCGGGAAGCCCTGGCGCTTGACCTCAGCGTTCAGGAGAACATTGCTCTTGAAGTCAACCGGATTAAGAAGTACAGCACGCTGGGGCTTATCCACGGAGCACGGATCCGTTCCCTCGCGCAGGCACTGGCCGAGCGGCTCGATATCCGGCCGCGGTCCGTAACTGCCGAGGCCCGGGCCCTGTCGGGCGGCAATCAACAGAAGGTCGTTCTGGCCCGCGCCCTGACACGGGAACGGAAGGTTTTCGTGGTGGCCGAGCCTACTTCCGGGGTGGATGTCGGGGCCCGCCAGGAGATATATGCCAATCTCCGCAAACTGTGCAGTGACGGTGCCGGCGTCCTCATGGTTTCCTCCGACCTCGAGGAGGTCGTCGGACTTGCCGACCGGGTCTATGTGATGAACGGCGGGCGCGTTCAGGCCGAGCTCGTTGGCAACCAAATCACAAACGAAGCCGTTGTCGCTGGTGCCTTTGGGCATGCAGTAGGCGCATCAGCATAAGGACTGCCATGTCAACAACCGAAGTCAAGGGCCCGGCGACCGCCGTCCGAGGTACCAAGAAACCAAACCGCCAGTTCTGGCTCAGGTTTTTCAGCAGCGTCGGACCGCTGCCGCCGCTGCTGATCGTCATGGTGGTCGTCTTTGCCGTGGCAAACGACCGCTTCTTGCAGCCCGACAACCTGCTATCCGTCTCCCAGCAATCCGTCACGCTCCTACTGATTTCCCTGGGACAGATGCTGGTACTGGTAACGGGCGGATTTGATCTGTCCGTAGGGGCAACCGTCGCGCTGTCTTCCATCGTGTCTGCCACGATGATGCAGAAAGTCTATGGCGGCATACCGGAATTCTCAGGCCAGTCCATGATCATGGGTTTCGTCGTCTGCATCGCAGTCGGACTGGTCGTCGGGATGGCCAACGGCCTCGGCGTGGCTTTCCTGAAGGTCAACCCGTTCATCGTGACACTTGCCACCGCCACCATCGTCACGGGCATCACGCTGGTCTACAGCGGGGGCGCCACCGTGTCCGGCCTGCCGAGGGACTACATAGTCGGCCTCGGGTCAGGTTTCACCCTGGGCATACCCAACCTGGTTCTCGTAGCACTGCCGATCCTGGCAATTGTTTTCGTCGCACTGAAATGGACAACGTTCGGCCGCCACCTGTATGCCATCGGCGGAAATGCCCTGGCAGCAAAAACCGCGGGCATCCAGGTGCGGCGGAACCTGATTGCCACCTACATCATCTGCGCCGTTCTGTCCTCTATCGCGGCCTACCTCCTGACTGCCCGCAGCGGCTCAGGGCAACCGACCTTTGGGGGAGCATTCGCGCTTCAATCCATCACCGCGGCCGTCATCGGCGGCGCCTCGCTCCAGGGCGGCCGCGGCGGCGTCGGCGGCACTGTCCTGGGCGTCATCTTCATCATGCTGCTGGGCAACGGAATGAACTTCATGCGGCTCGATACCAACATGCAGAGCATCGCCCTGGGGTTGGCGCTCGTTCTCGCGGTCCTTGCAGACCGCTTCCGCGCCTCGGCCAAGGCGCGCCTCATCGCCAAAGGAGTCGTCAAATCATGACCACGCCGTTATTTGAATCCCTCTTGGTCACCAACCGCGGCGAGATCGCCCGGCGCATCATCCGCACAGCGAACGCCCTGGGAATCCGGACCATCGCCGTCTGCTCGGATGTGGACACAGAGCTGCCCTTCGTAAAGGAAGCCTCGGAATTTTTCTCCCTGGGTCCGGCCAATCCTGCCGAATCCTACCTGAACGTCGACAAACTGATGGAAGCAGCCCGTACCGTCCGGGCTTCGGCCATCCACCCTGGCTACGGTTTCCTCGCCGAAAATTCCGGCTTCGCCCGGCGGGTTATCGAAAGCGGCATCACGTGGGTGGGACCTTCACCGGACTCCATGGACATGGTGGCGGACAAGATCAACGCCCGCAACCTGATGCAGGCCGCAGGCGTGCCGGTGGCCACAGGATCGGCCGAACCGGTAAGCGACGCCGCTGAGGCAGTAGAGATCGCCAATTCTGTCGGCTACCCGGTCATCGTTAAACCATCCGGAGGCGGCGGTGGCATCGGAATGATAGTCGCCGACAATGACGAAGACCTGCGGGCAGCCTTCGACACTGCACGGTCGCGTGCAGAGCGCTTTTTCGGGGACTCGCGGATCCTCATTGAACAGTTCATTCAACACGCCCGCCACGTCGAGGTCCAGATCCTCGGACTCGCGAGCGGCAAGGTGATAGCGCTCGGAGAGCGGGACTGCTCGGTCCAGCGCCGTCACCAGAAGGTCGCCGAGGAGTCGCCGTCGCCGGGCATCACACCGGAACTAAGATCCCGCATGCTGGACGGCGCGGTAAGAGCGGGGACTGCTGTCGGTTATCGCAATGCCGGTACGGTCGAATGCCTGGTCGATCCAGTGCGGCAGTCTTTTGTTTTCCTGGAGATGAACACCCGGCTGCAAGTGGAGCATCCTGTCACCGAAGCCGTGTTCTCCATCGACCTTGTCGAGGAACAACTCCGCGTAGCCGCCGGCCAGGACGTCAGCTTCGACGCCGGCAACCTCCAACCGACAGGACATGCCATCGAGATGCGGATCTATGCCGAAGATCCGCAACGCTTTCTGCCGTCGCCCGGGCTCATCAGTGAGTGGACGGAACCCGCAGGAGAAGGTGTCCGCATCGACAGCGGCTATGCAGCCGGCAATACCGTGACCACGGCCTACGATCCGCTCCTGGCAAAACTCATCGTTTGGGGGCAGGACCGGGAAGAAGCACTCGCACGTGCCGGATCCGCCGTCGAAGCCTTCCAGGTGGCCGGGCTAAAAACCAACCTTCCATTTTTCCGGATGCTTCTCAACGATCCGGCCTTCAAGTCGGGCCGCTACAGCACCGGCATCGTGACCGAAGTCCAGCACCGGGCCGCCGAATCAAAAGCACGGGGCGAAACAGGTCAGGAGGAGCACGCACGATGAAGCCGCACGAGGTTTCCAAACAGTACATCTCGGAACGCTGGGCAGGAGTTCCGTCCGCACTTTACGAGCGCCGGGCGGCCACCGATGGCAAACCCGCGCTCACGTACCGCCTCGCCGGCGACAGTTACCTCCTCGCCGAGTTCGGTGACATGCATTTTGACCTGAACCTGAACTTCTTTGTCCACAACATCAACACCGAGGTGAACCGGTCCCGCCCACCTGGACTGGTCGAAACATCCCCCGGTTTCCGTTCCATACTGCTCTCCTACAACCCGGCGGAAACAAACGTGGCGAACCTCGTTTCGGCATTGGACGAGGCCTATGACAACGCAGCCGGTACGGAAAACCTGGTCCTTCCCAGCCGACGAGTGAATCTTCCTGCCGCGTTTCACGATTCGACCTCCAAGGAAGCCGTTGCCCGCTATGTGCGCAGCATCCGCTCCGACGCCCCCAACTGCATGAACGATAACAACGTCGATTACACGATCGCCTACAACGGGCTTCGGGACGTCGACGAGCTGGTCGAAGTCGTCACCGGGACCGACCTCTGGGTCGGATTCATCGGGTTCTTCCCCGGGCTGCCCTTCACGTTTCCTTTGGATCCGCGGAAGGTTCTCTTCGCGCCCAAATACAACCCGACCCGTACCTGGACAGCGGAAGGAGCTATCGGCCTGGGCGGACCGTGCTACTCGATCTACCCCGTGGAATCGCCTGGCGGATACCAACTGCTCGGCAGAACCCTGCCCGTGTACGACATCCAACAGCGCAACCCTGCTTTCGCCCAGTCGCCTCTGCTGCTGCGCCCCTGCGACCGGGTCAGATTCCATGCCGTTTCCGAGCAGGAACTGACCGATTCCTTCGAAGCCGTCCACCGGGGCGAATACGTCTACGACATACAGGACGAAGACTTTGACGTCGCCGGCTATAACGCCTGGTGTGCTTCGCTCGTGGCCGAGGCCGCAGACTTCACCGCCAAGCGGGACACCGCTGCCGCCGCAACCGCCGTCCCGTGAGGAGCCACGTATGTCCATTGAAGTTGCGCAACCCGGCATCCAGACAACCGTCCAGGACTGGCCTGGACGAATCGGAATGCTGTCACGCGGTTATTTCCCCGCCGGTCCGATGGATGATTTCGCGTTCCGGCTCGGCAATGTCGCCGTCGGCAACAGCCCCGACGCTGCGGGCCTGGAAATCACACTGGGCAAGACCAAATTCCGGTTCCGGTCCCCCGCCACGGTGGCCGTAACCGGCGCCGCAGGTGAAGTGACCGTCGACGGAAGCCCGGTGCCACAATGGGCTGCCGTTGACGTTCCCGCGGGTGCCGAACTGAAAATCGGTTTGGCGTCATCCGGGTTCAGGTTTTATCTGGCGGTAAGAGGCGGAATCGATGTCCCCCAAATCCTCGGTTCCCGGTCCACCTACACCATGGGTTCACTCGGAGGAGTGGAAGGACGGGCGCTCGTCAAGGGAGACGTCCTGGACATCGGAAGCTCGGATACCTCATCCATAGCGGAACTGCCGCAGGAACGGATCCCCGAGTATCGGCACGACTGGGAACTGGAAGTAGTGCCAGGGCCATTTGCCTCACCCGAGTTCTTCACGGAAACGGACGTACAAAACTTCTTTGC
Organism: Arthrobacter sp. Y3223166; assembly: GCF_059090935.1. Lineage (NCBI taxonomy): Bacteria > Bacillati > Actinomycetota > Actinomycetes > Micrococcales > Micrococcaceae > Arthrobacter > Arthrobacter sp. Y3223166. Next base: position 26,139 of record NZ_JBNHGE010000016.1, read on the forward strand.
TCGCTCTTGGACGGTTGACCAGAATTCAAACCGTACCGGTATCAGGCTGGACCCGGTGAGGTTGCAGTGGGCCCGGCCCGACGGCGGGATTGCCGGCGGACATCCATCCAACATCCTCGACACCGGCTACCCTGTCGGCGGAATCAACCTCAATGGTGACACTCCCGTGATCCTCGGACCTGACGGGCCCACGTCCGGCGGCTTCGTCGTCTTCGGAGTCGTGCCGAAGGCGAGCCTATGGAAAACCGGCCAGATGCGGCCGGGGACCGACAGGATCCGGTTCAAGCCCATTTCCATCGACGACGCCTATGCATTGGATGAGGAACGTTCGATGCTCATGTCTGCAGCAGGAGGAACCGGAAAATGAACACAGCCATCGAAATCAACTGCGACATGGGAGAAGGTTACGGCCGCTGGCGCTTCGCGCCGGACGAGGAGTTCATGCCCTATATCAGCGCCGCCAACATCGCCTGCGGCTTCCATGCCGGGGACCCAAGAACCATGCGCCGCACCGTCCGGGCGGCGGTCGACCAAGGCCTCCAGATCGGAGCGCACGTCGCGCTGCCGGACCTTCTGGGCTTCGGACGACGACGAATAGCGGTCTCGGCAGAAGAGCTTCAGGACTACACGCTCTATCAGATTGGCGCCCTGAAGGGCTTCGTGGAGGCTGAAGGGGCGAAACTATCGCATGTGAAACCGCACGGGGTCATGTACCTGATGTCGCTGGAGGACGAAGAGCTGGCCGAAGCTGTCATCGCGGCGGTCGCCGAAATAGACAGCTCCCTGCCTCTCTACTGCTTCGACAAGCGCCACACGGAGCTCGCCGCCCGCTACGGCGTCCGGTTGGTCCAGGAAGGATTTGTCGACCTCGGCTATGACGACGCCGGCAACCTCCTTATCGAGCGGGAAAAGCTCGCTTGGGACCCGGCACTCGTCTCCTCACGTGCGATCAGGTTCGTGCGGGAAGGGAAAGTAGCCACCGTCTCCGGGCGGGATCTTGAAATCTCCCCGGAAAGCATTTGCCTGCACGGGGACGCGCCGAACTCAGTGGAGGTTATCCGCACGGTCTGGCAGTCCTTGCAGGATGCCGGCATATCTGTGCGTCCGTTGACGGAAGCCGAAAACGCGGCGCCGGCACCGGACTGATCCCGGTGTGCATCGAGCTGACCGCCGGATAGGTAGGAGCAACGAGTTGAGTGAGCCTGTACTGGAGCCGATCCTCATCGACGGGACGGTGGACACCATTGTCAACCGGCTGCGGGGCGCGATCGAAAAGGGCGCCTACAGGCCCGGCCAACAGCTGCGCGAAACCAGTCTTGCCCGGCAGCTGAACGTCAGCCGTTCGCCGGTGCGCGAAGCAATGCAGCGGCTCATACAGGAAGGCCTCCTGCACCGGGTACGCAACCGCGGGGTTTTTGTCCTGGAACTGTCCGAGGCGGATATGGATGACATATCCGTCGCCCGCCATTCCGTTGAAAAGGCAGCAGCCGAGGAGCTGGCGAAGAATCCAAGGAAACAGATTTTCGATGAACTTCGCAGCATCGTCGTCGACATGAAGGAAGCCTCGGAAAGAGGTCATCCGTGGTCGGATCTGGTCGACTTGGACCTGGCGTTCCACACGGTCTTGGTCGGGAGTCTCGGTAACAAACGCCTCACGGTTTTCTATCAGACCCTCCTCACTGAAACGCGCCTGTCGCTCATGATGCTGGAGAACCTGTATCCCCATCCGGAAGAGATAGCGGCCGAACACCAGGAGCTCTTGGCAAACGTGGAAGGTGGAAACATTGAGGACCTAGACGAGCAGATTAAGAAACACATGGACCACACGGGCCAGCGCCGCCGGTCCACGACGAACACAACACCTTAAAGGCCGGGCTATTCGAGGAGGAACAAAAATTGAGCGAAGTACGGTCGGATCTGGCTGCCAACGTTTGGAAAATCCTCGTGGCGCCGGGAGCGTCTGTTGAGGAAGACGAAACCATCATGATCCTCGAATCCATGAAAATGGAAATTCCGGTTGAAGCGCCCGAATCGGGTGTTGTTGCGGACATCTCCGTGTCCGAAGGAGACGCGGTCACGGAAGGGCAGCTGCTCGCCGTCCTCGATTAACCGGCGCGGCACATGCCGCAACCGGATGTTCAAGTGCAATTTCACCTGAACGAAAGCTGGCTCCGCGCCTGACTCCCGCAACCGATGCAAAATCGGGGGCTGCCGACGAGGTACAGGGCAGTCCGGCGGTGTCTTCTACATGGAATCGCCCCCTATTGGCCTGCCTAGGAGAAAAACAATGGCTACCGACGCAACCGTTCTTGATCCGGCAAACCCTACCAAGCTCGTTGGCGAGTCACTGTGGAGCGCCCAGGCGCACATGCCCTCGGTTCTGCAACGCCGCATCGTCATTACCGAAGGCCACGGCGCATACCTGACCACCTCGGACGGCCAGCGCCTGCTGGATGCCACCGCCGGACTGTGGCACGCAAACATCGGCCACGGCAGGGAATCAGTGGCGAAAGCGGCCTATGACCAGATGTGCAAACTGGAGACTTACCACGTTTTTGGCCGGTTCTCGAACGATGTGGCACTCTCCCTCGCCGACCGGCTCGTGGCCCTGGGGCCGATCCCGGACGCCAAGATAATTTTCAACAGCGGCGGGTCTGACTCCGTCGACTTGGCCTGCAAGATTGCGCGGCGCCATTGGCAGCTTGAGGGCATGCCGGACAAGAAAACCATCCTCAGCCGTACTTACTCGTACCACGGGCTCCACGCCTTTGGCACCAGTATCGCCGGGCTTGATTTTAATAGGGACGGCTACGGGACGGATTCCCTCGTCCCCGAGACGGCCCTCGTTCCGACCAACGATCTGGAAGGCGTACAGGCAGTCGTCGACGACATCGGGCCGGAGAATATTGCCGCCATCTTCACCGAGCCAATCATAGGGACCGGTGGGGTGATTCCGCCTGCCCCCGGTTATCTTGAAGGCCTGCAGCAAATCGCCCGGAAGAACGACATTCTTCTAATCGTCGATGAAGTCATCACCGGATTCGGCCGGGCAGGCTTAATGTTCGCCTCCGAAAGGTTCCATCTCGAGCCCGACATGATTCTGCTGGCCAAAGGAATAACATCCGGCTACGCCCCGCTGGGCGGGGTCCTCATATCCAACCGGATCTGGGGACGGTTCTATCAGGGACAGGACGCCCCCGTATCGAGGCACGGCATGACGTACTCGGGGCACGCCACAGCTTGCGCAGTTGCACACGCCAACCTCGACATCCTCGAGAACGAAAATCTCGTTGCGCGGGCCTTGGAACTGGAATCCGTCCTCGATAAGGCCCTTGCACCTCTTGCCTCGCATCCTCTCGTGCAGGAAATCCGCAGCGGCGTTGGATTTCTCGCCGGCGTCCAGCTCGCAGACCAGGCGGACGCCGAGGCTGTGGCCAACTCATGCATCGACAACGGCGTCGTCGTGCGGCCCCTGCGCGGCAACACCCTCCAAATCAGCCCGCCGTTCGTCGTGAGCGACGAGGACGTTCACTTGATCGCGAAGACCATCGGGCAGGTTCTGGACGCACGCACCAGTACCCGGCCGGCATCACCAGAGCTGTCGGGAACATGATGTTAAACCGATAGTCCTTCGCCGATTGCTGTTCGTCCCGTCCCTGGGCAAAAGCCACGCGACCTCACAAATGCTGGGCACTTATCACTCGAACCTCTTCCACTGTCCTTCGGAAACCACCTCGACGGAGCCGTCGACGACCTTGATCGCTGTCTGTTCGTCGATGGCGTAGGCAGGGGCGCCTATGTCGGCGGCCCACCGCTCTGCGTGGGCCAGGGTGTTGCTCGGGAAAGCGTTCAGGTGCGGAAAGATTGAAAATTCCACCACCCCCAGAGTCCGGTCATCCGGAGCGGACGGCCACTCAACGAAGACTTCCCCGATCCGGGGCGTCATCACCATGCTTCCGGCACTCACTCCCACCCACACCATGTCGGGAAGTGACGGGAGCAGTTCGGCCAGCCCGGACTCCCGCACCCAATGGGACAGGTACGTCGCCTCGCCGCCGTCGACCAAGAGCACGTCGGCCTCCCGAAGCCACGGGACCCACCGATCCGCGCCAATGGTGGGCAGCGCGGTAAGCTCGAGAACCCCGAGCGACGCCCAGCCCAGGCCGGACAAATGACGGAAGTCATTCTCGGCGGCCAGGAGGTTCCGCACCGATGCCGGTCCGCACAGCGGGTGACCCCACTGCGCTGTCGGGATGACCAGGGCGCGGCACTGCGACACCGGCTTGTCGAGAAGCTGCACGAGCGCAGAGTGAATGCTCGGGTTCGTCACGCCGCCAGAAGTCAGCAAGAGCTTCAACGTGCCTCCAGAGTCCCCGCGTGGATGGTGAATGTGCCCGGAGCCGTGGGAACCGGCTGGAACTCACCGACAGATCCGGTAAGAACGCCCGTCTGCTGCCCGGACCTTCAATAGGTACACACCCAGTCAAACTTTGTCCACAGTTCGACGTGGACGCAGACCTCAGGTTGGTCTGTCCATTCATGAAAGCGTTATTGGTCTGTTCGACGCGCGACCCTCTGCGGCTCACACCGCCGTCGAACGGGTGGTTAGGCTGGGTGGATGGCGACAGTCCTCCTCGTGCGGCACGGCCGCACCACAGCCAATGCCACCGGCCTGCTGGCCGGTCGGGCCGGCGGCGTCTGCCTCGACCAGGTCGGGCGGGATCAGGCGGCCCTGACCGGAGACCGGCTCGCGGCGGTGCCCGTAGTCGGGGTGGTGTCGAGCCCTCTGGAGCGTTGTCGGCAGACCGCGCAGTTCATCCTCGACCGCCAGGCTGGCTCGCCGTACGCGCCGGTCGACCTAGACCTCACCGAATGCGATTACGGCGAGTGGCAGGGCCGCACGATCAGTGATCTTGAGACCGAGGAATTGTGGCCGGTCGTGCAGTCGCAACCGTCCGCCGTCGTCTTTCCCGGCGGTGAATCCCTGGCCTCGATGCAGGCTCGGTCGGTGGCAGCGATTCGACGCCACGATGCAGCCTTCGAGACGGAATACGGGCCAGGGGCCGTGTGGGTGGCGGTGAGTCACGGTGACATCATCAAGTCGATCCTCGCCGACGCGCTCGGCATGCACCTTGACCTGTTCCAGCGAATCACTGTGGGCCCGGGGTCCGTATCAATCGTGCGTTACGGCGTTAGTCGGCCAAGCGTCTACGCGACCAACACCGACGCCGGTGATCTGTCGTGGCTGTCGAACGGCATTCGCTCTGCCGATGCGCCGGTGGGCGGCGGTGCAGGGCAGCAGGAGCCATGAACCTCATGTGCCTAAAATACTGACATGCCTGCACGTGTTCACGAGTTCGCCTGGCCCGATCGGGTCGTCGTTGGCACCATAGGCCTTCCGGGGGCGCGTACGTTCTATCTGCAGGTGCGTGCGGGGACGCAGATCGTGAGTATTACCCTGGAGAAACAGCAGTCGGCCCTGCTCGCAGAGAAGATCGACGAAATTCTCGACCAGCTCATGGCCCTCGAAGGCAACCCCTTCAGCGTTCCCGCGAGTACTCCAACTGAGCTCGTTGACAATGATCAGCTTGAGGCAGTTCAGGAGCAGTTTCGCACCGGCTCCATGAGCTTAGGTTGGGACCCGACGACCGCGCAGGTCGTGATAGAGGCCTACCCCATCACCGACGTCGATGCCGACGACGACGAATCGCTTGATGAGGGCGGGGCTCAGGCGGCCGAAATGCTGCTGGTGCGCATGCCGGTCGGCACCGCCCGCGCATTCACCAAGCGCACCCGTGAGATCGTGGGCGCCGGACGTCCGACGTGCCCGCTCTGCGGCTTCCCCATAGACGCCGACGGGCACACCTGTACCCTTCCCGAGGCCTGATGCCGGCGCCGGACCTGGTGACCGCCGAGCTGACGCTCACCGGACGCATCACGACGGCTTCAAACGCTACATTTCTGGGCAGCATCGGCGACGTGGCCGTGGTCTATAAGCCGATAGCGGGGGAAAGTCCGCTGTGGGATTTTCCCCACGGCACCCTGGCTCACCGGGAGGTGGCCGCCTACTTGGTCTCGCAGGCCTTCGGCTGGGACATCGTGCCGCACACCTGGCTGCGCGATGGTCCGTTGGGCGAAGGAATGGTACAGCTCTGGCAGGAGCAAGACCCCGCCCAAAGCGCCGTGGACCTGGTCGCGGCGGACCAGGTGCCGGAGACGGGCTGGAGACACGTTCTCAAGGGTCGAGATGATAACGGACGGATGGTCGCCCTCGTTCACGAAGACTCGCCGGCGCTGAGACGCATGGCGGTGTTCGACATCATCGTCAACAACGCCGACCGCAAAGGCGACCACATTCTTGCCATGACGGACGGACACCGGCACGGCGTGGACCATGGGCTGACCTTTCATCGTGACCACAAGTTGCGCACGGTGCTGTGGGGATGGTTGGGAGACGCTCTAACCGCCGAGGAACGCGACGGCATAGACCGTGTCAGCGAAGGACTGCACGGCGGGCTGGGCCGAAACCTGGCAGACCTGCTCAGCGCCGAAGAAATCACATCGCTCGCCGCGCGCTGCGCCAAGTTGCGCTTGGCAGGGCGGTTTCCGGCTCCGAGCGGTGAGATGTCCGCGGTGCCCTGGCCGCTGTTCTAATTCGTAAATCAGCGAAGCACAAGTGTTGCGTCCACTCGCCGCCAGCCTGGTTGAGACAACGCTGCCTCCGGGGCAAAAGGTTTTAAGGATTCCGCCTAATCTGTCTACTCCCTCACATTAGTTGACACGTCAACCTTCACGGGCCCATGGTAGATGCATACGCATATAAGTTGCGTCTCGGACACTGACGAGGTCACTACCCCACCCGCCTTTGTCCCCGCCTGGTAAATCACCACAAGGAGAAGACAATGTCGCAGCGCGTTCTGGTCACGGCCGGAGCAAACGGAATCGGCCTGGCCATCGCCAAGGCCTTCGCCGCCACAGGTGCACACGTGCACATCGCGGACATTAACGCCGACGCCGTAGCCGCGGTTACCGCGGAGTACTCCAACATCAGCGGTTCGGTGGTCGATGTCAGCGCCCCGGAGGCCGGGAAGGTGCTCGCTCAAGACGTCAACACGAGGCTCGGCGGTTTGGACGTGCTGGTGAACAACGCCGGCATCGCCGGCCCCACCGCCCCTGTCGACAAGTACGATGCGAACGCCTTCGCCGCCGTCGTAGGTGTGAACCTGCAGGGCACGTTCAACGTCACGCAGGCGGTCATCCCGCTGCTCAAGCGGTCGGAGGCCGCCTCGATCATCACAATGTCGTCGCTGGCCGGCCGCTTTGGCTACCCGAACCGGGTTGCCTATTCCACTACCAAGTGGGGCCTGGTCGGTTTCGCCAAGACCCTGGCCTTGGAACTGGGCCAGTTCGGCATTACCTCCAACACCATCCACCCGGGCGCCGTCGACGGCCCGCGCATCATGAGCGTCTTCGAAGGCCGCGCTGCGGTCTCCGGCCGTACCGTGCAGGAGGAGATCGACAGCGCGATGGCCAACCAATCGGTCAAGCAGTTCATCAACCCCGACGACATCGCCCAGCTGGTCCTCTTCCTCGCCGGACCGCACGCCCGCACCATCTCGGGCCAGATGTTCCCCATCGATGGCGACTCCAAGGCGGCCGTCTGATGAGCACCACTTCCCAATCCCAATCCACACAGGCAGCCCCGGTCCGGAAACCCTGGCGGGGGCGGATTCTCTACTTCGTCGGCCTGATCCTCATGGCGTTTTCCCTGCGCCATGCGGTGACCGGCATCTCGCCGATCCTGGGCCGGATCCAGGACGACGTTGCCCTCGGTACCACTGGCGCGACGATCCTCGGCATGCTGCCCACGATCGCCTTCGGCGTCGCCGGTTTCGTGGCCCCGGTCTTCATCCGGCGCCTCGGCCCGGCGAAGATGGCCGTGGTGGCCATGGCCCTGGGCGTCCTCGGCACCGTGCTGCGGGTGATCGGGGATTCGGCCATCGGGTTCCTAGCCTTCGGAGCGATCGCCCTGTTCGGCATGGGCATCGGCAACGTGGTCGGCCCGCCGCTGGTCAAGCGGTACTTCCCGGACCGGCAGGGCACCGCCATGACCGTGCTGACCCTCATGACCCAGGCCGGAGCCACCGTCCCCGCCATGCTCGCGGTCCCCATGTCTAACGCCGCCGGCTGGCGGGCCTCGGTCGCCTCCTATGCCATCCTCATGGTGCTCGCCGCACTCCCGTGGATCCTGGCCGCCGTGCGCTCCGGACGCCAGGACACCGCGACCCAAGGAACCGGCACGGGCCCCGCAGCGCAGAAGGTCGGCATCGCCAAGCTGTTCACCAACCCGATCTCTCTGGGCGGGGCTATCTTCTACGGCATGGCCGCGTTGAACACCTACGCCATGCTCGCGTGGCTGCCCACCATCTTCCAGGCCCAGGGCCTCGATGAGGCGGGCGCGGCCGGAATGTACTCCATCTACACGTTCCTGACCCTGCCGATGGCCCTGATCACCCCGATCATCGCCACCCGCATGAAGAACCCGTTCTGGCTGGGCATCCTCTTCCCCGTGGCCTCCATCATCGGCTACACCGGCATCATGGTTGCTCCCGGCGCGGCCGGGCTATGGGCCGTCATCGCCGGCATCTCCGGCGGCGCGTTCCCGTTCGCGATGGTCATGTTCAACCAGCGCACCCGGACCCCCGAGGGCTCTTCCACCGTCACCGGATTCAGCCTGGGCATCGGCTACGCCTTCGGCACCGTCGGCCCCTTCCTCGGCGGAGTGCTCTCGTCCCTATCCGGAGGGTGGACGCTCCCGCTCCTGGTCTTCATCGCGGCCGCAGTGGTCATGATCGTCGCCGCCAAGATGCTCACGAGCAAGCGGATCTTCGAGGACATCCGGTAGCACCCGGACAAGCAGCCTCACAAACAAGCAGTACCTGAAAGGACAATCACCATGAGCATCACAAGCAACTCCAACCGGACGATCGCCGTCGTTGGAACCGGCGTCATCGGCGCCAGCTGGGCCGCGTACTACCTGGCTCAAGGATTCACGGTCGTCGCCTCTGACCCCGCAGACGGGGCCGAGGACCGACTGCGCCGCTGGGTCGAGGACTTTTGGCCAGCCCTGGAGACCATCGGCCTGGCCGAGGGTGCCACCAAAGACAATCTTCGGTTCACCGCCTCGATCACCGAGGCCGTGAGCGGCGCCGAGTTCATCCAGGAGAATGGACCGGAGCGTCTGGAGGTCAAGCACGCCATGCTGGCCCAGATCGAAGCCGGCGCCAGCGACAAGGCCATCATCGCGACCTCCTCGTCCGGGCTGCTGATCACAGACGTCCAGCAGGGCATGCAGCACCCCGAGCGCATGGTCCTCGGGCACCCGTTCAACCCGCCGCACCTGATCCCGCTGGTCGAAGTGCTCGGCGGTCGGCAGACCTCGCCCGAGACCGTGGACCGGGCCCTGGCCTTCTACACCGAGATCGGCAAGAAGCCCATCCGCATCAACAAGGAAGTGCCCGGCCACGTAGCCAACCGCCTCCAGGTCGCCCTGTGGACCGAGATGTTCCACCTGGTCTCTACCGGGGTGACCAGCGTCGAGGACATCGACACCGCCATCTCCTACGGCCCCGGCCTAAGGTGGGCACTGCTTGGCCCCTTCCTCAACCTGCACGCCTCCGGCGGCGACGGCGGCATCACCCACGTCCTCGAGCACATCGGCCCGGCCCAGCGCGAGTGGGCCAGGACCCTGGGCACCTACCCGGAGACCGACGACTACATCCCCGTCATGGCCGACGGCGTCACGCAGGAGCTCGACGGTTACGACTGGTCACAGACCCTGAACCAGCGCGACCAGCTCCTCATCGACCTCATCGTCGCCAAAAACGCGAAGCCCCAGATCCCCTGACCAAGGGCGGTCCCGGACAGCCAACGCGTTGGCTCCCACCGGCAGCTGCCGATTAAACGGCGATTCAAATTCCGCCTGCTGATCCGGCCCGCACATTGCTGCGGAACGGAAGCCCATGAGCTTCCGTCCCGCAGCAATCTGCTCCCCCAGCTCCCCCATCGACCACGAAGCCGGAGGGCACCGCATCAGTGGCGGCCGCCCACACACCAGGCAAGTAGCAGGTCAGGTCCTTGCCTTGGCGGGAGAAGAACGCGGTGCGTTCCCTGGACCGACGTTAGGCTGCAGAAACCGGGCGTCACAGATATTCGAGGTGGCGGAGCTGATTGTCCGCCGCCTGCTGCCGCTGGCCGCCGACGGACTGGCCGATCTTCGTGTGGGCCCGGATCTGATCGACAGGTACGTGGAGATCCTGCGCGCCCGCGCCTAGACGGAACAGAACGGCGCCAGCTGGCAGATCAAGACCCTGCGGCTGTTTGTAGGAGGCTGGCTGGACCGTCCGGCAGCGCAGGCCGAGATGACGCGGCAGAATTCGCACAACATGCATACCAACGAGGCGGTGCACACCTGGCCGCTGGAGGGTGCGGCGGGTTAGGTCTGCGGTTAGCCCTGCGCGCCTGCCACGGTTGCCTCGGCTTCCGGCCGGCTGCTGTTAGAACCGTCTACCTCTGCTTCCCCTTCCGGTTGGACGGGGAAGACCACGTCCCGCAGATAACGCAGCACCACAATTCCCACCGCTGTTGTTGGTACCGATAGGAAAGCTCCGACGATGCCGAACAGGGTGCCGCCGACTGTTACCGAGGCCAGCACCACGGCCGGGTGGATCTTCAGCTTAGTTCCCACCAGGAACGGCTGCAGCAGGTTGCTCTCCAGTTGCTGGACCACAATCACCACGCCGAGCACGATCAGGGCCGTGACCCAGCCGTGGGAGATCAGGGCGATCAGGGCGGCGAGCAAACCTGTTGCCACCGCACCGACGACGGGGATGAAGGCCGCGATAAAGATCAGGATGGTCAGCGGCAAGGCGAGCGGAATGCCCAGGATGAAAAGGGCGGCGCCGATGAAGACAGCATCGACCAGGGCGACGGCGGCCTGCGCCGCGATGTAGCCGGACAGAGTCTGCCAAGCCCGGGAGGTCACGGCGGCGGCGTGTACGTAGACCTTGGCGTCCGTCCATCGGCTGGTCCAGGCGAGGAAGCGGTCGCCGTCTTTGAGGCAGAAGAACGTGAAGACCAGGACCAGCACAAAGATGATGGTGCCCGAAGTGATGGCCCCCAGTCCGGTGGTGATCCCGGAGGCGATGTCTCCGGCGTGCTCGCGGATCTGGGATACCGCGCTGTCCATCAGGGAATTCAGGTCCGCGTTTTCAAGATTGAACGGTGGCCCGGCCAGGAACTGGGTGATCTGCCCGAGGTTTTCGCGTGCCTTCCCGGCCAGCCCCGCGGTTCCCGAGGCCAGCGACGGAATTACCAGTATCAGCACTCCGACGACGGCAGCCAGCGCAGCGAGCACGGTGACAAAGGCCGCCAGCGCCTTGGGCATGAGGCGGCGGGCCAGGCGGTTCACCGGCCACAGGATGCTGGCCAGCAGCAGGGCCAGGATCGTCGGGAAAACCACCGACCACAGCGAACGGACCAGCCACCAGGCCAGCACTAAACCGATAGCGATGACAACGGCCCGTCCAGTCCACAGAGCCGTGCGGTCAACGCCGGCGGCGAAAATCCCGCGCGGTTCCTGCGGCTTCACTCCGGGTCCGGTGGCGGATTCCACCGCCTCGGGATCAGCCTTGAGAGTGCTCGACACCGAGCGAGCGGTCGATGCCTGACGCTTCGGAATAAATCGCATGCTTCCTATCCTGCCCCACTTGGGCAACTGATCCCGCGCCCACACCACAGGCCATGCCGCAGATTCAACTTGGCAGGCATCGTGCGTGGACCGTTCCGATGGGATGGCTCCGCGGTACTTGAAGATTGCCGGGAAATGGCATGGCCACAACCTACGGGGTGCGTCTCCGGGACTGGGTAGTGCTGTCCCTCTTAGGTAGCGCGCGCCGCCGCAGGAGCACCGACATGGCGACAATAAAGAAAAGGATGTACAGCCATGCGGGGATTAGCCGCGCCCAGACGGGGGCGGATACGAGGATCAGAATCAGATTCGCCACGGTCAGCCCGAGTAGACAGATCGCAAAGGGCCACCACAGGGGGTCCGGCTTCCATGTCGCCATGCCCCGAGCCTAAACCTGAGGAGGAGGGAGGGGTACCTCCTTCGGCCGGCTATGGTCCCGTCCGCCTGCATAGCCATCGCGAAAGCGTGCGGCCACACCCTACAGCACAGGAAACCATGATGACACCGAGGACAATTGCGGCATGCCGGGCAGCCTTCGCCTCGACTGCTGCGCCTGGCCGCTAAGAACACGTGTTCTTAGCGGCTATCGCAAAAGGTCCGAGGGAGATCAGGAACTACACATTGAATCTAAATTCAACCACGTTCCGTAACCGAATAACCTCTTGGAGTGCGGCCTTCGGAAAGTCTTCAGGTGGCTAATGTCCTGCTCGCTCCCCACGGAGTTCGTCAAACTTTGAACGGTCCTCGGGCAGTCCTTTGATCAGACTAGCCGACACCTGGCTCGACGCCTCCAGAACATCATCAGGATCTGTGTCGCGTCGATCTCGGTAGAGGTCTTACCGGGCGTTACCTCCGCTCCGCCGTAATGCAAAGTCTCAGCCAGGTTGCGAGGCTGAGACCGGCGCTTATAGCAGCGGCGCTCTGTGTTAACCCCAGCTCGATACGTCGATCAGTACGAGAGTTCACAGAAGCAGCCTATTGAGTACTCAGTAAGCACTCAATAGGGTGCTTCACGAATTTAGGGTTTGCGCTCTAACATCTGGTGACGGTTTTGTCACAAGAGCCGCCAGCGTCGGGGCTCGTCTCACTGGGCTGGGAGAACGTTCCGTAGCCGAACAACCTTGAGTTCATGCACCCAGTCATGTGCGGAACCTGCCACCGGGACTAGGCTGGTTCCCCCGGTACTGATCACGGAAACCGCGTCGGAACCACAACAGCACTGAGCGAGGTTTAATGCGAACGTGCCATCGACAGGCTCCGGCGATCAAGCAGGCGCACGAGTGGCTCGCGGCGTGGTCGGCTCCGAAGGAAAACGCCGGCGCGACGTGGCCGCATGCGACCAGGGCCCGGCTGACCTGTCTCCTTGCGCGGATCGCCGCGCACTCTCTCAGACGTTGACAATAACGGGCTTACACCGGACCCGACGCGGCCGCCAGAGTCGTCGAGCCGTCTTTTAATCGTAGACCTTTCGCCACAGCCAGGCCGGCCGGACCGGTCTGAGTTTTTTCAGCCGGGACCGGCCTGCCAACTTGATAATCCCTCTCTCACTGCGGAAGTACGAGGCTGATACCTGGTTGCTGGCTGCCGCCGTGCCGGCCACCGCCGATCCGTTGGAGCACCTCGCCAGCCGGCGTCCCGCCGTCGGGGCCCATTCACAGCCGTTTCGCCTCGGCGGCCGTCCGGCTGACCTGGCCTTCGCCGAACTCTGGCAGTTCCCGCTGCCCACTGCACTCCCCTCCCTGCTGCCACAGTCCTACTCCGCCGGGTGAGACGGCGACCGGACAGCACCACGCCGACACGTGCTCATCGACACGGCCGGGCCGTGCAGGTCCTCGTCACTCAGTCCAGGACGGCCGCGACCGCCGCCTGGGGGTCCCGGTCCTGGGCGGCTGGCGCGAGGACGATGTCGAATCGCACCGAGCTCCAGTCTCGGTCGCCGAGCTCCCGCCCGTCTGGGGTGGGAGTGCCGGCCGGTTGGATCACGAAGTCCTTGATCAAGGACTCCTTGACGCCGAACACCGAGTCTTGGTCCAGGTAGTCACAGCCATTGACGAAGATGTGTGTCACCAAGGTCCGGAGGTTCTCAGCGGACACCATGAAATGCAGATGGCTGGTGCGCATCGGCGACCGTCCGACCGATTGCAGCATCTTCCCGACCGGACCGTCATGAGGGATCGGATACGGCGTGGGGGTAATCCCCCAGAACCGGTAGGTGCCGTCAGGTTCGCTGAACAGGTGGGCGCGGGCTGCTGTGCGACCGTCCCCGTACTGCACGTCATAGAAGCCGGCCTCGTCCGCTTCCCAGACCTCGATACGGGCGCCCGGCACCGGGTTTCCGTCAGTGTCTGTCACGCGGCCTTCGACCCAGCACGGCCGGCCATGGGCGCCGAAGGCCATGTCTTCACCGTTTAGGATGAGCGGCGCGCCATCCACGAAGAACGGGCCGAAGACGGTGGCCTCCGTCGCGTCCCCGTGGGCCTCGTTGTTGATGGCAATCGTCTGCATGGACAGGCCCAGAGTGTCCGACAGAAGGACGAACTCCTGGCGCGCGTCCGTGGTAATGTGACCCGCCTCGGTCAGGAACCTTACGGCGGCCTCCCATTCCTCCTCACTCAGGCGGACTTCCCGGGCAAAGGCGTGGAGATGCCGGACTAGCGCCTGCATCAGCTGCCGGAGCCGCGGGGATGGTGTCGATTCGAAGGACGAGACGACTTCATCCACCAGCGCCTGTTCACGCGCGGCTTGCTCGCGGGACACCGATACGGTGCGGCCGCCCTCATCGTTTCCTCCTCGGGAGGGCGAACGGCTTTCTGACGTGTCGGTAGTGGTCTCAGCGGTCATCTCGGTCCTTTCGTCGGCCGGAGCCGGTTCGATCATGGCGGGTCATTAGGAAGCCGGGACAGCGAGGTCCCGGGACTCCCGGTTGAGGACAGGAGTGAACCCTGCCCACGCGGCATAGAGCAAAGAGGCCAGTGACTCCTCAGTGACCCTGACAGGGTTGGAATCAGGCATCGCGGGCAGGCAGCGCGCCACGGCATCGAGCAGGTGGTTTTTGTCCAGCCCCACGGTGGCCAGGCTCCGCGGCGCATCGAGCCGAGTGCGGAGGTCCTCCAGGGCATCCACAGCGGCCTGACCAGGATCATGCCCCACGCTGGCCCCGGTGGAACCCAGTGCAAGGGCCAGCCGGCCAGCCTCTGTGGGAACGGACGGCGCGTTGTGGGCCAGGACGTGGGGCAGCACCGCAGCGTGCATCGGGGCATGGGGCAGTCCGAAGGCCCCGCCGAGCACGTGACAGATCTTGTGGTGCATCCCTGATCCGGCGCCGGCGAAAGCCACGGCCGCAAGGTAAGCCCCGTGCAGACAATGCTCACGCCCCCCGAGATCCTCAGGGTCAGCGGTGACAGCGGACAAGCCAAGTGCCAGCATCCGGGCCCCGTCCAAGGCCATGGCCTGGCTGATGGGATCAGTCCGTGGTGCCCAGAGCGAATCCACGCAGTGGGCGAGCCCGTTGAGTCCCGAGGCCACCGTGAGGCTGACAGGCAATGACATCGTCAGCTCCGCATCGTAGATGACGACGGCAGGCAGGACGCGGGCATGGGTTCCGGTTGTCTTGACGCCGTTGTCCGTCAGGCCCCAGACATGGGTGGCCTCCGAACCGGCATAGGTCGTCGGAACAGCGACGATGTCCACGTCGAGCTCCATGGCGATCGCCTTGGCTAGACCGATGGCAGAACCGCCGCCGACGGCGATCACGAGGTCGATGGCCTCAGCGGCCGCTGCTGCCCGTGCCCGGAGGGCCAGTTCGAGGGGGACGTGCTCCCGCACCTCGTCCCAGCGCAGCACCACTGATTGGCCGGCGGCGATCCTGTCTGCCACCGCGGCCCCCGACTGTCCCGCGATGAGCATGGTCCGCCGACCCCCCAGGCGGTCCGTTTCCTCGGCGACGACGCGGACCGCCTGGCCAGTGCGGAGGACGACGCGTTGCGCGAGGGTGTCATGAGCGTAGGCCAGCCGACCGAGGTCCCGCCTCACCGGTCACACCGACCGTTCTTCACGGACCCAGGCGGCAATGGCCTCCACGGTCTGCAGGCTCGCGGGCAGGACGTTGATGAGACCGAAGAAGGTGTGCATCTGCCCGGACACCGGCCGATGCTCGACCGGTGTGCCGTTCTCCAGCAGCTTAGATGCGAACTCCTCACCCTCGGTGCGCAGGATGTCATGCTCGGCTGTGAAGACGAGCGTCGAAGGAAGACCGGCGAGATCTGCAGTATGCAGTGGAGCGACCCGTGGATCCCTCCGGAGATCCTCGTCGGGAAGATACAGTCGCCAGAACCATTCCATCAGCGACCTGTTGAGGATCGTCTGCTGCTCCGGGTCATGGAACGAGGGACGTGATGTGTCGGAGTCGACCGCGGGCACGACGAGTACCTGCCCGTCGATCTTCGGCGCGCCGGAATCCCGGGCCCGGATCACGGCGCCGGCGGCGAGATTAGCCCCCGCGCTCTCACCGGCAACGACCAGCCTCCTACCCGCGGCACGTTGTCCGGCCCATCGCACGGCGGTCCACGCGTCCTCCGTGGCGGCGGGAAAAGGGTGCTCGGGGGCCTTGCGGTAGTTCACCAGGACGACTTCGGCCCCACTGCGGGCCGCCAACTCACGCCCGAGGGTGTCGTAGCCATCGATGTCATCGAGCACCCACCCTCCGCCGTGGAAGAAGACGACCGTCGCCGTGACCGTCTCGGCGGGACGGAGGACGCGCACCGCGAACCGGGAGGAGTCGTCGTTCTCCAGGCTCAGGTTTTCAACGGCGTGCATCTCCGGCCCGGTGCCCAGTTGTGCACGCCCACTGGAGGCCATGGCACGTGCCTGTTCGACCGGCATTTCCCACAGGGGTGGGGCTCCGGCGGGGATACTGTTCGCCATGGTCCTGAGGAAGGTCTGGGTCGGCTCATCGAGGGCCATCTTGCACTCCAATCTCGGGGGTCAGGTGACTGCGGGGCGCAGTCCTCACGTCAGCGGCGGTCGTCACTCAAGGCGGCTGCCCTCAGACAACCGGTGCCACGAGCGGTTGTGGTAGACGAGGGGGTCCCCGGCGGTGTCATCTCCACGGACATTGGCCTCAAGCACCTCCAGGGCCACGATGATGGAACCGGCAACGTCCATCCGCTCGATGACGTGTCCACGCAACCACGCCGTGGCATCCAGGAGGACCGGCTCTCCCGTGCGGAGCCGCCCCCACCGGGTCGGTGCGGCGAATCGGTCGATGCCGCGGGTGGAGAAGGTCTGGGCCAGCTGCAGGTGCGAGGACTCCATCAGGTGGACTACGAGGGTCTTGGACTCCCTCAATTTCTCCGTCGCCGAGGAGAACGCCGAGAGGGAGAAGACCACCACCGGGGGGTCAGCGGACACGGAGATTACAGAGGTGGCGGTGAGCCCGACCGGCCCGTCACCAGCGTCGCCCGTGATCACCGAGACACCGGCCGGGTAGTGGCGGAAGGCGTTCTTGAAGGCATCGACCGCCTTCGCGGAACGGCTCTTGTCCACATCGACAACGATGGTCATCTCAGGCCTCCTGCCGAGGGTCCGAGAGGGAGAAGAACACCCAGTCCGCCCCCTCTGCCAGACCGGCGAGCTGCTTGCCGACTTGCTGGAGCACGACCGCCCCGGAGCTCACGTGCTGGGTGCCGGCGTGCATGTCGCGGAAGTAGCGCTGCAGGTCTCCTTCGCGGAGCGCGGCTGTGGCCGCCCACTTGTACACCGTCATGCAGACCTCGTGCGCGGTCCACGTGGCGTTGTTGAGTGACAGCCGGGTCAGGCTCTCCTGGTGCGTGGACAGTGCCTCGCCACGGTCGAGCGTTGCTTCATTGTCCGCCCAGGTCTCCAGCAGGAACGCACGGGCTGCCCGCATCTTTGCCTCGGCCTGGGCGTACTCCGCATAGAACTGGTCGGTCGTGGTGCCGTCTCCCGGCCGCTGCGACTTGACCTTCGCCAGCTTGCGCATCTCCTCAAGCAGTCGGGCGCCCATCCCGAGTGCCCAGCCACCATGCTGAATTCCGGACATGTTGGCCAGCCCGACCTCGTAGATGGCCCCGCCATGCAGCGGCTCCTTGGTGGCCACGTGGTAGACGTGGCTCTCGGGCACGAACACATCGTCAATGCTGTAGTCGTCCGAGCTGGTGGCGCGAAGGCCCATCACGTCCCAGTTGTCGATCATCGTGCATTGCGATTTCGGGAGGGTGAAGATCAGGGCCTCGCCCTCGTCACTCATCGCCGCGGTGTGAATGACGTCCGCCAACTGGGAGCCGGACGCGAAGTGCCAGCGACCGCTGAGGCGGTAGCCGCCGTCAACCTTGACCGCTTGACCGAACTTGGTCCCGTGTCCGGCCATGAGCGGGTAATCCGGGTCGGAGAAGTACTCCCGGGCCGCTTCCTCACCGAGATACGCGGCCGTGGTTCCCGTGATCATCTGCACCGCCATGACAACCCAGCCGGTAGCGGCATCCATGGCGGTGATCCGCTCGATGACCCGGATGACCTGCCGCGGTGAGAACTCCATGCCCCCCAATTCCCGGGGAACACCAATGTCGAAGACCCGTGCGTTCTTTAACGCCTCGATCGTGCTGGGCGCGAGCCGTCCATACTTGTCGTGGTCTGCCGCGTTGGCCCGGACCGTTGCCTCGATGCCGTCCAGTCGAGCCATCATCTCGTCGAAGCTCTCGCTGACGTGCAGCCGGCCCGACCGGGCGCCCTGGCCAACCCGGATGTCGTCTGAAACTGCGGTCATGTCACTGCCTTTCTCGTGAACGCCCGGCGGCAGATGCCGTGGACGTTGCTCCAGTAAAGGCCGCGAGTGACGCGTAACACGTTGCGAGCAGATGCGTGTCCGATCTGGCACAGGATCATGTCGCTCTCAGTCAAGCCCGGACCTCGCGGACCGGGCGCCCTCCGGCCACATCTGACCCAATTTGGCCCCTGGCGCCCGGATCAGCCCGCGGGTCGTGTGCGGTAACGGACATACCTCCGGACCCCCTCGGTGTACTGGAGCGGACATCGGCCTTGCCTGTACGAGACGTAGTTAGGGCCTCCGGCCAGCGACCCGACACACCTGAGCATGATGTATGTCACATCTCAGGGCGCTTTTCGCAGCGCCCCGACCACCCGGCGCCTTTGCGGTAGTTCAGGGGTCGCAGCCCCAAAGGAGAGAGTATGACGGAGATCATCCATGCCGACTCGCAAGGTGACCGCGTCCTCGCGCCACCGGCGACCACGTCTGATCAAGCCCGGTCCGATCGGTCCGGCACCAGCAGTCCGGACCGCCCCTCTCGGGGAAAGCGCGGCTCAGGCATCCTGTCCGCCATCGCCAGGCAGGAGTACCTGGGCGTGGCGATCGCCATCGTGGTTCTGATCCTCTTGATCGGTGCGTTCCATCCACGCTTCCTGGCCTTCGACCAGCAGATGTCGATCCTCGGGAATGCAGCGTACATCGGCATCCTGGCGTGTGGCATGGCGTTCCTGCTCGCGATGCGCGAACTCGACCTGTCCGTGGGGTCCATGTTCGCGATGACCGCACTCGGGTGCGCCATTCTCATCCAGTCCGAGGTGAATCCATGGATGGCCGCCGTGCTGGCCCTCGCTTTGGGGTCGGCGCTCGGGTACATCAATGCCCTGCTCATCCGGTACGTCCGGCTGCCGTCGATCGTGGCAACGCTCGCGACCCTGGCTCTCTTCCGCGGCTTCGGCCTCGCCTTCAGCGAGGGCCGCCAGATCCTCGGCGCTCCGCTCGATCACTCCTTCACCCGGATCGTCGGCGGCTCGGTCCTGGGCGTCCCTGTTCCCGGGCTGGTGCTCATCGCCGTCGTGGTGGTGCTGACGCTCGTGCTCCGGGTCACCACGTTCGGCTACCGGGTGCGGGCCATCGGATCGAATCCCGAAGCCGCTGCCTTCAGCGGCATCCCCGTCCACCGTGTCCGGACCCAGGCATTCGTCCTCACCGGATTCCTCGGGGGCCTTGCCGGCGTGCTGAGCGTCGGGTACCTGGGATCAGCCGACCCCAACACCGGCACCGGCTATGAGCTGCAGGCCATTGCAGCGGCGGTGATCGGCGGAACCGCCCTCGCCGGTGGCCGTGCCACGATCGTTGGCGCCTCCCTCGGTGCCATCCTCCTCGGCGTCGTCGCCACTGGACTGGCCTACTTCCGGGTCCCGATCCAGTGGAACCAGTTCGCCCTCGGCGCCGTGATCCTGCTCGCCGTCACGCTCGACGCCTTCGTCCGCAATCGCCGCGCCAGGAGCGCGCGGCCCGCCCTCTGACCCGGCACACCACGTCCACCCATCACCCCACCAGTTCGCCCGGCAGGACCGGATGACATATCACCTGAGGAGAAACCCCATGAACCGCACCACGAAACTCACGGCGCGGCGCGCCCGCTTCGGTACGCTGGCGATCGCCGCAGTGCTCGCCACGACCCTGGCCGCCTGCGGCAGCCAGGCTGCCGGCCACGAGGTCGCCGGCAGCAAGACAGCAGATGAGATCCGACTGGCCTTCATCGGCGCCGACGGGAGCCAGAACTTCACCCAGGAGATGCTCAAGGGGGCGGAGGCCGCGGCCGAGGAATTCGGCGTCGACGTCCAGCTCCTGGCACCCACGTCGCTGGACGGACAGGCTCAGGTGCGCATGATGGAGGACGCCATGCGCACGGCCCCAGACGGCATCGCCATCATGAGCCTGACCCCGGACCTCCTCATCCGCACCCAGGCCACCGCAGTGAAGCAGGGCATCCCGGTCGTGTCCGTCGACGTCCCCGCCCTTGAGGGCAGCAACGTCACCACCCACCTCGGCAACGACAACGTCGCCGCCGGCGAGCTTCTCGCCAAGGAAGCCATCCGCCTGCTCAAGGAAGAGGGCGTCACGAAGGGTAGTGCCGTGGTCGCGAGCCCGATCCCGGGAGTGCCGACGCTTGACCTGCGCGCCCAGGGCATGAAGGACGCCTTCGAGGCCGCCCTGCCGGACTTCACCGTGGTGGGCCCCGTGGCGTCTGCCCCTGACCCGACCGGCAACTCGAGCGCCTGGAAGAACTTGGTCGATGCAAACAAGGACGCCACGGTCTTCATGGACGCCGGTGACGCCGGCCTGGCGTCCCTGGCCCGGATCAATCGTGAGAACGGCGGCAATTTGCTCACCGGCGCCTTCGACCTGAACGACGCCGGTCTGGAAGCCGTAGCCGATGGCACGAACTTCGCCTCGGCGGACCCGCAGCACTTCCTCAAGGGATACATGTCCACGAGGGCCCTGATCGAGAACGCCCTGGGTGAGCGCGAGCTCACGAAGGGCTGGTGGGTCCTTCCCACGCAGGTGATCACCCAAGACAAGGTGTCCGCGGTCATCGAGCGCCAGGCGGGCAGCAACGCGGAGAAGCTGGAGTACTTCCGCCCGCAGATCGAAGACATTGACTCGAACCCTGAGATCCGCGACCTGCCGTAGAGCCGATAGTAAGGAGCGAGGACATGCTGAAGGTAGAGGGAATCCGCAAGAGCTACGGCGGGATTGTGGCCTTGGCCGGCGTCGACCTGTCGGTCGACAGGGGCAGTATCCACGCCCTGCTCGGAGAGAACGGTGCCGGGAAGTCGACTCTCGTGAAGGTGCTCGTCGGTGCGGTGCGGCCAGACGGGGGTACCGTCCGGCTGGACGATAGGGAGAGCAGGCCGGAGGACTCCGCCGATGCCGTGTCGAGCGGGATCGCCGTGGTCTCCCAGGAGCTCAGCCTGTTCCCGGACCTGGATGCACTGGCCAACCTCTTCCCGATGAGGGAGATGCTCCGGTTCGGGATGGTTAACCGACGGGCAATGCGGGCACGCGCCATTCCCGTCCTGGCTGAGCTGGGCCTGGACGTGGATCTCGACGAAGCAGTCGGCGACCTGCCATTGGAACAGCGTCAACTCCTCGAGATCGCACGGGCGCTGTGCACTGATCCCCGGGTGCTGATCCTGGATGAGCCGACGTCGGCCCTGCACGAGTCGGCGACCGACCGGCTGCATCAGGTGCTGCGCCGGCTGGCCGACCGCGGCGTGTCCATCGTCTACGTCTCCCACCACCTGGAAGACGTGCTGGATGTCTGCGACACCGTCACCATCATGCGCGACGGCCGGGTGGCGGCGCCGAGCGTCCCTGCCGCGACCCTGACCGTCGACAAGATCGTGGCGCAGATGCTCGGCGACAAGGCCGCTGCCGCGATGGGCCGAACCGCAGCCCTGGCAAACGTCTCGGCCCACCTACACGAGGGGGCGCTGGAGTTCTCCGGAGTCACAGTGGCCGGGGAAATCGAGGATGTGAGCTTCTCGGCCCGGAGGGGGACGATCATCGGACTCGCGGGAGTGGCCGGCGCCGGGCACCGCACAGTGCTCGGCGTCGCGGCCGGCGTCGTCCGCAAGGATCGCGGAACGGTCAGCCTCCCGGACGGTCGCGCGCTGGGCCAGGGCCTGCGAAACACCATTCGCCAGGGCGTCGCGATTGTCTCGGGTGACCGCAAAAGATACGGCGTCATGCTCGACAAGCCGGTGTGGGAGAATATAGCCCAGGTCGGCTACATTGGACTGGGCCGCCGCGGGACCCTGGTCCAGGCAGGCTCCCTCAGGGAACGGGCGCGGGTCCTCGTGGAACGGCTCGGGATCAAGACAGCCTCGGTGGAGCAGCACGTCGGCACGCTCTCCGGTGGGAATCAGCAGAAGGTCGTCTTCGCGAAATGGCTGGAAGCGGACCCATCCGTGATCCTCCTGGACGACCCCACGCGCGGCATCGATGTCGGTGCCAAGACCGAGATCTACACGGTCATGCTGGAGCAGGCCCGAGCCGGTGCCGTCCAGGTCGTCGTCTCCTCCGATCCCCTGGAACTGTCCGCCATCTGCCACGAGGTCATCGTGTTCCATGCCGGCCGGGTTCGAGGTTCGCTGCGAGGGGACGAGCTCAATGCGCACAACATCCTGGAACTGATGAACTCCAATGAAGAGTTGACGCAGCTCGCTTCGGTATCATTGAGCAATTCCGACATGGACCCGGACAAGGCGGCCCTATGACACACCTGCTCCGCAATCGCAACGTGGATTCCGCCTTGGAGTCGGCATTGTTCATGGATGAGCATGGGGTCCAGACCGTCAGTACCCACCATGTCGCCCCCAACCTGCGCAATGCCGTGTGGGAGGCTCAGAACCGCAATCACCTGATCGGCCTAAAAGCCGGCTCACCCTCCACCACCGGTCTCATGGGGTCCATGCGCAGCGCCGTCGTTAACGGCATGTCGGTGGCAGACATCACCGGCAACGCGCACACCGTGGAGCGTACCCCGGCCATGGCGCAGCGCATGCAGGGCGAATCGTTGATGTTCACCTACGTCCTGTCTGGCGAGTCATTCCACTTCAACGGAACCTCTCCGGTGCTCGTCAAGCAGGGCGAGGTCGCGGTGTACGACTCCGACAGTCCGTTCATGCTGGGGTTTTCCGAGGGGATGCATGCTGTTGTGGCAACGGTCCCCCGATACCTCCTGGCCGACGTCGGGATGGAGGATGCGTTCCGGTCACTCAAGGTCATGCGGCACTCCGGGAGCAGTCTGGAGAGCCAAGCTACTCGCCGTCTCCTGGATGTCCTCCAAGGGGCGTTCGAACCGCCGGCCGGAATAGATCCGCACGATTTCGGCGACCTCTTTGTGGGTGATGCGCTGCGCGCAATGCGCCAGTTGTCCGGCAAGCATCGTGACACTTCGAATGACTACTACAGCGAGGCGATCGCCTATATCGATGACCATCTCGGTGCACCGGACCTGTCCGTGGTCGAGATTGCTGCAGCCCTAAACCTGAGTGCGCGCCATTTGAGCCGCGTCTTCGCCGCCGTTAATTCAACGGTGGCCCAGGAGATCCAGCACCGTCGGTTGAAGTGGGCGTGGTCGATGCTCACGTCACCTGATTGCCGCCTCATGTCGGCCGCCGAGATCGCCGAGCGCTCAGGCTTCACGTCGGCGTCGCACTTTTCCCGGACGTTCCGCCAACGCTTCGATATGAGCCCCACAGAGGCCAGGCGGGAAACCATCGCCTGATGACGGGCACCCCGGGCACCCGTCCGTAACGCGCGGTCATCGTCGTCCAATCCGGTGTCTTGCCGGCATTCCCGCCTCAACTCGCCGGGTTGGACGACGGTGATAAGATGCCCGCGGCCTTGCGGGACTGGACGGTCTCCGGCCAGGCACTGCAGAATGTACAGTTCCCCGTTCTTGCCCCTTTCAATGTCCATAGGCCAGCCGCAGTGGCCCCCGATCGCCACCACGCCGCGTGGCCGTGACCACGCCCGCGATGGCCATGAGAATGAGCGGCACGTCCTGGTGGGCGAAGTCCCGCCGCAGTTTCCCTGTTGCCTTGCGCGGTCCAGCAGTTCACTCAGCGCGTTGGCCGACCGGTCGCGTTCTTCCTCGAAGGCCTTGGCTGTCGGAAAGGTCATGGTCAGGACATCTGCGAAGCTGCGATCGTTCGCCTGCATCCGGCAGACACGCTCAATGTAGGTGCAGAAGCCTTCCCACGGTTCGGGGTTTGCGAGGGCTTCGTCGATCGCTTTGGAGTAGGCATGCATCTTTTCTGTGAAGGCGGCCGCCACCAGATCATCCCGCGTCGGGAAGCGTCGGAACAGGGTAGCGACACCCACGCCGGACCGCCGGGCGATCTCATTGGTTGAGACATCCCAGTTGCGCGTTGGGGGGCGTATTTGCCGTAGATGCGCGCGATAGCCTGTCCCCATCGCGATACTCCCCCACCGATACCCCGACAGCCGTTCAACCAGGAGGCAGTGACGGGCTGTGACAGCGAAACAAGCCCGGCGCGCCCTGTCTGTCTCATCAAACGGGTCAACCTCGACCGAATCGAGGTTGAGATCGTCTCAAAGCGCGGATCCGCGGTCTTGATGTCGAAGGACGAGAAGTGTCGACTCAGGGCATAACCGGCATCCGGTGCGACGGATCGAGCGTTTCAGCTCAAGGAGGCGGACCCCCACGGCCAACGCGGCTGGCCCGCCCACTCAACCGCGTTCAATCTAGCGCCGCTGTCACTGTCATACCTTTCTGCAAAGCTATGACACTGGCAGCGGAGGTGGTTTACCAAAAGCGTCGTCGGTGGGCAGGTCATTTTCGATCTCACGCTGAACGTCCCTCTCGGTTGACTTCGCCATATCGGCGTAGAAGCCTCTTTCGGTGAACCCAGCCTGCAAGTCCTTCGCGATAGCTCGCGACCAACGAGGCAAGGCCGCGGGGACACGATGAGCTTGCTTCCTCCATCCCCTTGAAAATGACGACCAAAGTAGCTCATTATTGCGCTTCACAGTGGAACGACCGGCCCATCAGCAGGCAAAGCGAGGAAAACGGTGAAGCAGTGTCATATCTCCGACGACGGCGCCGCGACCCGTCAACGCAGTTTAGATCCCAGCGATTCTCCCGGGACTCTTACGATCGACCAATTGCTACTTGAGAGCCGCATCGGGCTTGAGCGTGTTCACGCTTCGGATCTGGAGCGGGAGGTGGCAGCAGGCGCCCTTGTCGTTGACACACGACCGGTCGACCAGCGAGACCGCGACGGTGATCTTCCGGGAGCGGTCGTTATTGACCGAAACGTTCTCGAGTGGCGGCTCGATCCTTCCAGCCCCCACCGGCTCGCGACCGCTGACGACCCCGCTCGGCGGATCGTCGTCGTCTGCAATGAGGGCTACAGTTCCAGCCTCGCTGCACACCCTGCAGCGGCTGGGACTGACCCGTGCGACCGACCTTATCGGCGGTTTCCAAGCCTGGGCAGTACTGCGCAAGCAGCCCGACTAAAAAGCGTGTCAGGGCGGCGGACCGTTTCCTCGCCAAAGGTTGGCCGGCGCCGAGGCCCGGCCGCAGATAGCGCAGTTGACGACGCATCGACTGGTTCCGATGATCCAATTGTGGACAGGCCCGTCGACGACGAAACCTTGGTCCATTGTGAATGGCCGCGGGTCAGAGGACCTTTTTCACCACGCTGGACTTCAGTTGCATCCGCCCAAAGCCGGGAACGGTCGCATCAATGTCGTGATCGCCCACGCCATCCTCAATGAGTCTGATGCCGCGCACCTTCGTGCCGACCTTCACCACACCGCCACCGGCGCCCTTGACCTTGAGGTCCTTGACGATCGTGACCGTGTCACCATCGGCGAGCACATTGCCAACAGCATCCTTGATCGAAGCGGCCTCGGGCGTGGTCTCGGCCGTGGCCTCCTCCGAGTCTTTTGGCCACTCGTGCCCGCACATCGGGCAAACCAGCAATGCGCCCTGCTCGTAGGTGAACGCCTCGTGGCACTCCGGGCAAGCCGGCAGAGCGTCAGACATTGAAGCGGAACTCAACCACGTCGCCGTCGACCATCACGTAGTCCTTGCCTTCGATCCGCACCTTGCCGCGGGCCTTGGCCTCGGCCATCGACCCCGCCTCCACCAGATCGGCAAACGAAACCACCTCTGCCTTGATGAAACCGCGCTGGAAGTCCGAGTGGATCACGCCGGCCGCCTGCGGCGCGGTGTCGCCGCGGTTAATGGTCCAGGCGCGCGCTTCCTTCGGCCCGGCCGTCAGATAGGTCTGCAGGCCCAGCGTGTGGAAGCCCACCCGCGCCAGCTGGTCCAGCCCGGACTCGTCCTGGCCGTTCATCTCGAGCATCTCGCGGGCCTCTTCCTCGTCCAGCTCCACGAGGTCAGCTTCGAGCTTGGCATCCAGGAACACGCAGTCGGCGGGTGCTACCAGCCCGCGCAGCTCGGCCTGCCGCTCGGGGCTGCCGAGCACGGCGTCGTCGACGTTGAACACATAGATGAACGGCTTGGCGGTCAGCAGGCTCAGTTCCCGGAGGTTCTCCATGTCCAGTTTGTCGCTCTCGACGGAGGAAAAGACGGTGTCGCCGCGCTCCAGGACTTTCTGCGCCGCCTGCAGGGCGGCCAGCTCCGCAGCGTCGCGCTTCTTGATCTTGACTTCCTTCTCCACCCGCGGGAGGGCCTTCTCCAAGGTCTGCAGGTCGGCCAGGATCAGCTCGGTGTTGATGGTTTCCATGTCCGAACGCGGGTCGACCTTGCCGTCCACGTGGACCACGTCGGGGTCGTCGAAAACACGGATGACTTGGGCGATCGCCTGCGCTTCGCGGATGTTCGCCAGGAACTGGTTGCCCAGCCCCTCACCCTCGGAAGCCCCCTTGACGATGCCGGCAATGTCCACGAAGGACACGGTCGCGGGCAGGATCCGCTGCGACCCGAAGATCTCCGCCAGCTTCTCCAGCCGCGGATCCGGCAGCGAGACCACGCCGACGTTCGGCTCGATGGTGGCGAACGGGTAGTTTGCCGCGAGCACGCTGTTGCGGGTCAGTGCGTTGAAGAGGGTTGATTTGCCGACGTTGGGCAGTCCGACGATGCCAATAGTTAGAGCCACGGTAGTCAAGGATACCGTGGCCCGGACACATCGGTCCGCGTGCCGGATTTTGTCCGAGGCGGCTGGCATGGTGAAGGTATGGATGCATCGCATGTACTTCTCGCCCTTCTGGCCCTGTTCGTGGGCGCCGCCGCCGGCGCCGCGGCCGTGGCCGTCCTTCTCCGCCGCCGGCTGGCGGATCTGCAGGACGCCGCGAAGGACGACGGCGACCGGCTGGCAGAGCTCTCGGCCCGCCTCGCCGGGGTGGAGGCGGAGCGCCGGATGCTCGCCGAGCAGAATACACAGCTCTACGCCCAGGACGAGCAGGAGAACACCGTGCTGCGCGCCCTGATCCCGGTCGGTGAGAAGCTCAAGCTCGTCCAGCAGCAGGTCAGCCTGCTGGAACGGGACCGGGTGGAGCAGTTCGGCCAGTTGGCCGAACAATTGCGTGCAGCCCAGCGCAGCGACGAGGCGCTGATGCGTTCCACGCAGACGCTCGCCTCCGCGCTGCAGTCGAATTCCGCCCGCGGCCAGTGGGGCGAGGTGCAGCTGCGCCGGGTGGTGGAAGCTGCCGGCATGCTCGCCCGGGTGGACTTTGACGAGCAGGTGCACCTCGCCGGCGCGGACCGGACCGGCCGTCCGGACATGATCATCCGGCTGCCGGGTGGAAAGTCCATCGTCGCGGATGCCAAGGTCCCGCTGCGCGCCTACCTGCAGGCCCAGGAAATTCCGGCGGCCGCATCGGCTGCCGAACAGCAGCAACGGGTGGATCTGCTGAACGCCCATGCCAAGGCGGTGCGCGCGCACGTGGACGCCCTGGCGGGGCGGAAGTATTGGGAGAACCTGCAGGCTTCCCCGGAGTTGGTGCTCTGTTTCCTGCCCTCGGAGGCGGTGCTCTCCGCCGCCCTGCATGCCGATCCCGGCCTGCTTGACCACGCCTTTGCCCGCAGCGTTGCGTTGGTCTCCCCCGTCTCGCTGCTGGCCACGCTGAAGTCGGTGGCCTTTACCTGGCGGCAGGAAGTGCTCAAGGACAACGCACGCGAGATCTTCGACCTGTCGCGCCAGCTCTACGAGCGGCTCGGAACGCTGGGCGATCATGTCACCCGGCTGGGCTCGTCGCTCAAGAGCTCGGTCGAGCGCTACAACTCGTTTGTGGGGACGCTGGAATCAAGGGTGTTGCCGACGGCGCGGAAGATCTACGCCTTCGACGGCACGTCCTTGGAGGAGCCCGCCGCCCCGGCGGCCCTGGAGAACACGCCCCGGCTGCTCTCGGCCCCCGAACTGATTGAAGGCCGGGACCCGGCCGCGTAACAGGGCGGGCAGCGCCAGGCCAGTGACGCTGCGGCCGGCGCCGGTCCTACTGACCCGGCAAAGGATGCCGGGCCCCGGGCTTGGCTCCCGGGCGCCGCCGGTGGCCGGGCGCTAGCGTCCCGGGCGGGTGACGCGGCCGCCGAGGCCGCGCGATTCGTCGCCGCGTTCCTTGAGCGTGGCTCGCAATTCCTTCGGCAGCGAGAAAAGGATGTCCTCTTCGGCGGTGACCACTTCTTCCACGTCGCCGTAGCCGTAGTCGCCCAACAGGCGCAGCACCTCGCGCACCAGGACCTCGGGCACGGAGGCTCCGGAGGTCACGCCGACGGTGGCCACGCCCTCGAACCAGGACTCGTCTACCTCATTGGCGAAGTCCACGCGGTAGGCCGCCTTGGCGCCGTACTCGAGGGCGACCTCGACCAGCCGCACGGAGTTGGATGAGTTTTCCGAGCCGACCACAATGACCAGGTCCGCCTGGGGTGCAATCTTCTTGATCGCGGCCTGGCGGTTGGACGTGGCGTAGCAAATATCGTCGCTCGGCGGATCCTGCAGAGCCGGGAAGCGGTCCCGCAGGATGGAGACGATTTCCATCGTCTCGTCGACCGAGAGCGTCGTCTGCGACAGCCAGATCAGCCTTTCCGGATCCCGCACTTGCACTGTCCGCGCCTCGTCCGGGTTGTTGACGATCGTGGTGTGGTCCGGCGCTTCCCCGTAGGTCCCTTCGACTTCTTCGTGTCCCTCGTGACCGATCAGCAGGATCTCGTTGCCGTCGCGGGCGAACCGCACCGCTTCCCGGTGCACCTTGGTCACCAAGGGGCAGGTCGCGTCGATGGTCCGCAGCTGGCGGTCCTCGGCGGACTGCACCACCGCAGGCGAAACCCCGTGCGCCGAGAAGACGACCAGGGCGCCTTCGGGCACCTCGTCGGTCTCTTCGACGAAGATGGCGCCCTTTTCCTCCAGCGTGGAGACCACGTGCACATTGTGGACGATCTGCTTGCGCACGTAGACGGGCGGGCCATAATGCTCCAGCGCCTTTTCCACCGCGATCACGGCCCGGTCGACGCCGGCGCAGTATCCACGCGGGGCCGCCAGCAGCACCTTCTTGTCACCGTCCACGGGTGCAGCAGCCCAGACCTCGTCCGGGGTGCGGCGCTTGCGGGGAATGGTAGGCATGGAAAGGGAAACAGCAGTACTGGCCATGCCTCTATGCTAGCCCGTGGGCCCGGTCCGCCGGGCCCCGCCCAGCACCGCCCGCAGGGTGAAACCGGCCACCGCGACCCCCAATCCGGCGGCGCCAAAGACGGCGGCCCAGGGCCGGAAGTCGGCGACGGCCAACTCGACCAGCCTCCCCAGGAACACCTGGGCCAACGCACTTTCGCCCGCCGCATTCACCGCCAGCGGCGGTGCAAGCCCGGAGGCCAGCCAGAGGACCCCGCCCAGTAATCCCGCGCCAATACCGGCCCAGGCCAGCGCCGTGGCGGGACGCCGGGCGGCCAGCAGCATCAGCACCAGTGCCGCGGCCGCTGCCACCGCGGCAACCCACCACTGCGACGGCAGGTCCCGCACCGAGGCCAGGACGCCGCCCGCCTCGGCCGAGCCCAGCGGCAACAACACCTGCTCGGGGCTCCGGATATTAGTACCCAGCGCGTCCGCTACCCGCGAAACCGCCAACTCCACCATGGGGGCGATATCCAGCGTGACGGCCGCCTCTCCCCCGGAAGTCCCGGAGAACGTATGCGCGTGAGACAGGGCCAGCGACTCCTTCAGGGCCCGCGGGAATCCGGCCAGTTCGGTCATCGCTCCCGCGGTTCGCTCCACGATGGGCCGCACGAGTTCCTGCAGGCCGGCCGGCAACTCGGCACTGCCGGCAACTTCTTCCGTGATGGTGGCGGCCAGCGCCGACCGGAACCCGGCGTCGTCGCCCAGCGGGGCGGCCAGCGACACGAAGCCCCCACGGTCAAGCACCCGTTGGTTGGCCCAGGCCCCGCACAGCGCGGCTCCGGCGAGGAGCACGGCCAGCAGCCCGCCGACCGCAGCCAACAACGTCCGCACGGTCTCCTCCGTTTCCTTGCTTTGCTTCAGGCAGATCCGGCGGGCCTCGAGGAGCGCCGCCTACCCCTACCCAGTACAACAGAGAATCGGTTTGACAGAGATAACTGGTAAGAATGGAGGGTCTCCGGCAGCCGTCGGAATCACACCTCCGGAAGGGGCAATTCATGGAGTCAAGCGCGGTCCAAGGCGCCGGCACCGGACAATCGACCCTGCCCCCGACTGCCAACCAGACGACGGCGGACAACCCGTGGCCGCTGCGGCTGCTGTCCCAAAAGCTCAAGATGCACATCGACCGCGTGCCGCCCACCTGGGTCGAAGGCCAGGTCATTGAGCTCAACCGCCGGAACGCCACCACCTACCTGACGCTGCGGGACACCGACGCCGAGGCATCCTTCAGCCTGGTGGTCTGGGGCAGCGTGATGGCGCGCCTGGAGCTGCCGCTGGAACCGGGCTCCCGGGTGGTGGCCCAGATCAAACCGGACCTCTACGTCAAGACCGGGCGGCTGACCATGCAGACCCGGGACATCCGGCCGGTGGGGCTCGGCGACCTGCTGGTCCGGTTGGAGCGGCTGCGCCGGGCGCTGGCCGCCGAAGGGCTCTTCGATCCGTCCCGCAAGCGGCGGCTGCCCCTGCTGCCGCACCGCATCGGCCTCATTACCGGCCGCGATTCCGACGCCATGAAGGACGTCATCCGGAATGCCTCGCTGCGCTGGCCCGCCGTCGAATTCGAGGTCCGGGAAGTTGCCGTCCAGGGCGTGAATGCCGTGGCGCAGGTGATGCAGGCACTCGCCGAGCTCGACGCCCGCAACGATGTGGACGTCATCGTCATCGCCCGCGGCGGAGGTTCACTGGAGGACCTGCTGCCCTTCAGCAACGAGGATTTGGTCCGGGCGGTGGCCGCCGCCGCCACGCCGGTGGTGAGCGCCATCGGACACGAAGCGGACCGGCCCCTGCTCGACGACGTCGCGGACCTGCGTGCCTCCACGCCGACGGACGCCGCCAAGCGCATCGTCCCTGACGTCAGCGAGGAACTGCATCGCATCGGGCAGGCCCGCGCCCTGCTTGCCCGCCGGGTGGAGCAGATGGTCCACCGCGAAACCGAACGCCTGGCCGCGCTGCGCAGCCGCCCGGTGATGGCAAACCCCGCGGGCATGGTGGATGTCCGGGCGGAAGATCTCCACCGGCTCGTCTCCCGGGCCCACCAGGCCGTCTCGGCGGCCGTGCACCGTGACAGCGACCGGGTCGCCCACCTGAAGGCACAGGTGCGCGCACTGTCCCCCCAGAACACCCTGGACCGCGGCTATGCCGTGGCCCAGCTGCCCGACGGCCGGGTGCTGCGCGACGCGGCGGACGCACCGGCCGGAACACGGCTGCGGCTCCGGGTGGCCGTCGGCGAAGTCTCCGCCGAAGCCCTTCCCTGACGTCGTTCCCGGAATCCCAGACACCACCACACAACACCGGCACCGAAAGCGAGACCCCATGACAGAGCAGCCCGCACCGCCCGACGTCGCCTCCCTCTCCTATGAGCAGGCGCGCGAGGAATTGGTGGCCGTCGTCAGCCAGTTGGAAGCCGGCGGCGCCAGCCTTGAACAGTCCCTGGCACTGTGGGAGCGCGGCGAGGCCTTGGCGGCCCGCTGCGAGGCATGGCTGGAAGGCGCACGGCAGCGGCTCGACGCGGCACGCGAGGCGGCAGGGACCGAGCCGTCGCCGGCCAGCCCGGGCAGCCCCGGAACCGCCGCGTCCCCGGTATCACCCCTCTAGTCCGCCGCGGAACCGCCGCGTCCCCGGTGTTATCCCGCTGGTCCGCCCCGGCCAGCCCGGTTCCCGGGCATCGGACCGGCCAACCCGGCGGGGGTGCGTTACGAGGCAGCCAGGCGGGCCTTTTCCGCCTCGACGTCGAAGCCCGCCGGCGGCCACTGCGGGTCGATGTCTTCCAGCGCCTGCAGCAGAAGCTCCTGCACGGCGATCCGTGCATACCATTTGTGGTCGGCCGGCACCACGAACCACGGCGCGTCGACGGTGCTGGTCCGCTCCAACATGACCTGGTAGGCCTGCTGGTACTCGTCCCAGCGCCGCCGCGCGTCCACGTCGCCGGGATCGTACTTCCAGTGCTTGTCGGCCCGGTCGAGCCGGTCGCGCAACCGTTTGCCCTGTTCGCGCTTGCCCAGGTGCAGCATGACCTTGATCATCCGGATGCCCCGGCGGGCCACCATCGCCTCGAAGTCGATGATCTGCCCGTAGCGTGCCTCCACCTCCGCCAAGGGCGAGAGCCCGTGCACGCGGTGGATGAGCACATCTTCGTAGTGCGACCGGTCAAACACTCCGATCATGCCGGGACCGGGCAAGGCCCGCTCCACCCGCCAGAGGAAATCGTGCTCCAGCTCCTCCGGCGTCGGCGCCTTGAAGGCCCGGTGGGAAATCCCCTGCGGGTCGGCGGCTCCGACCACGTGCCGGACGATCCCGCCCTTGCCGGAGGTGTCCATCCCCTGCAGCACCAGCAGGACCGCGTCCGGCGCCCCGGCGCGGCTCTGCGCGAAGAGGCGTTCCTGCAGTTCGGACAGCCGGCGGTCGGAGGCCCTGAGCAGGAGTTTTCCCTCGGTCCTGCCGCCGAGGAATCCGGGCGTGGAGCCGGTATCGACACCCGCCAGGCCGAATCCCG
Source organism: Arthrobacter sp. Y3223166 (assembly GCF_059090935.1). NCBI lineage: Bacteria > Bacillati > Actinomycetota > Actinomycetes > Micrococcales > Micrococcaceae > Arthrobacter > Arthrobacter sp. Y3223166. The sequence continues at coordinate 59,336 of NZ_JBNHGE010000016.1, forward strand.
GGCCGACCCGCAGCATCTCCGACGGCGTCCGCATGAACTCGGGCAATCCGGTCTGTTCCACCTGGTCCTCCTGTTCGGCCCGGCCGGCTTGGCCGGCGGTGCGGGTGGCGACAGCCTACCGAGCCGCCGGCGGCGCGGCTACGCAGACGCGGCTGTTACTGCCGGTATCCGGCCAGGAACTCCTCGATCCGCCCCACGGCTTCGGTCAGCACGTCCACGTTGGGCAGCGTGACCAGCCGGAAATGGTCCGGCTGCGTCCAGTTGAACGCCCGGCCGTGCGAGATCAGGATCTTCTGCTGCTTGAGCAGGTCCAACGCAAACTGTTCGTCGTCCTTGATCCCGTAGACTTCCGGGTCGAGCCTGGGGAACAGGTAGAGCGCGCCCTTGGCCTGCTGCGTGCTGACGCCGGGGATGGCGTTCAATAGCTCATAGGCTTTATTGCGTTGCTCGAGCAGCCTGCCGCCGGGCAGGATGAGGTCGTTGATGCTCTGGTGGCCGCCCAGGGCGGTCTGGATAGCATGCTGGGCGGGCACGTTCGCGCACAACCGCATGTTGGTGAGCAGGTTGATGCCCTCGATGTAGTCCGCGGCCAGGTGCTTCGGCCCGGAAATGGCCATCCAGCCGCTGCGGAAGCCGCACACGCGGTAGGCCTTCGACAGGCCGCTGAACGTCATGACCAGCACGTCGTCGGCCAGCAGCGCCGTGTTCACATGCTCCGCATCCTCGTAAAGGATCTTCTCGTAGATCTCGTCCGAGAACACCACCAGGTTGTGCCGGCGCGCCAGTTCCAGCATCCCCTCGAGGATGTGCCGCGGATAGACGGCGCCGGTGGGGTTGTTCGGGTTGATGATCACGATGCCCTTGGTGTTGGGCGTGATCTTCCGTTCGATGTCTTCGAGATCGGGCAGCCAGCCCTCTTCCTCGACGCAGAGGTAGTGCACCGGGTGGCCGCCGGCCAGCGACACCGACGCGGTCCAGAGCGGGTAGTCGGGGGCCGGGATGAGCACTTCGTCCCCATTGTTCAGCAGCGCCTGCAGGCTCATGGTGATCAGCTCGCTGACCCCGTTGCCCAGGTACACGTCGTCCACGCCGATCTCTTGGATGCCGCGGGTCTGGTAGTACTGCGACACCGCGGTCCTGGCCGAGAAAATGCCGCGCGAATCGCTGTAGCCCTGCGCGGTGGGCAGGTTGCGGATCATGTCCACCAGGATGGCGTCCGGAGCTTCGAATCCGAACGGCGCCGGGTTGCCGATGTTCAACTTGAGGATGCGCTGGCCCTCGGCCTCCATCCGCTGGGCATGCTCGAGGAGCGGACCGCGGATGTCGTAGAGGACGTTGTGGAGCTTGTTGGACTGCTTGTACTGGGCCATCCAACGATCTTCGCACACGGCACGCGCCGCCCCGGAGACCGAAGCGGCGCGTGAACGGGAGCCTGGGCCCCTAGCCGGCCAGGCCCTTTTCCGCCAGCCAGTCCGCGGCGGCGTCGGCCGGGTTGCGCTTCTCGTCCCCGCTGACCTGGCGGTTGAGGTCGATCAGGTCTTCGGTGGTCAGCGCTGCCGAAACCTCGTTGAGCACCCGGGCCGCCTGCTCGTCCACGGCGTCGCTGCGGATCAGCGGCAGCACTTGCTGGGCGATGAAGTTGTTCTTCGGGTCTTCCAGCACCACCAGGTCGTTGTCCTCGATGGACGGGGTGGTGGTGTAGATGTCGGCCACCTGAATCTTGTCGGTGATCAAGGCGTTGAGCGTGGTCGGTCCGCCGTAGTCGTTGATCGGTTCGAAGGACTTGGGGACGCAGCCGTAGTTGGCTTCCAGCCCCGGCAGCCCGTACTCGCGCTCGGCGAATTCGGGGTTGGCTCCGAGCACCAGTTCGCCGCACACCGGGCCCATGTCCTCGATCGACGTCAGCTGGTATTCCTCCGCCGTAGCCTTGGTCACCACCATCGCGTCCTTGCTCTCCGCCGATGCGGGCTCCAGCACGCCGAGTCCCTCGGGCAGGGCATCAGCCAAGGCTGTCATGACGTCCCCGGCGGAGGCCGCCGTCGCCTCGGTGTCCAAGAACAGCAGGAGGTTGCCGCTGTAGTCCGGGATGATATCCACAGACCCTTCCTGGACGGCGCTGACGTAGACCTCGCGCGAGCCGATGCCCGGTTTCGTGGTGACGTCGTAGCCGGCGGCGGTCAGGGCGCCCGCATAGATTTCGGCGATGATCTGGCTCTCCGTGCCGCCGCTGGCACCGACCACCAGGGACCCGCCGGTGCTGCCTTCGGGTGCCGGCGTCGAATCCTGCAGGGGGTCGGATCCCCCGCCGCAGGCAGCGAGCACCAGGGCGAGGGCGGCCGCCCCTGCGGCGAGCACGCTGCGCCGCGCGGCCGGGTTTTTGTCGTGTCCGCGGTTGCTGGCGTTGTTCCCGGGGTGGTCCTTCATGCTCATCTCCTCATGTGCCGGCACTGGCTGTTCCAACCTTACTTGTTCTGCCTTTCGGCCCGCCCCCTCAAGCCGCGCAGGCCGGGCGACACGGCGACTTTCTGCACCGCGGCCAGCAAGGCGTCCACGACCAGTGCCAGCGCCGCGATCAGCAGCGCACCGGCAAACAGCCGCACCGAGTCACGGACCGCCAGCCCGTCGATCAGATACCGGCCCAGGCCGCCCAGGTTGATGTAGGCCACGACGGCCACCGTGGCGATGACCTGCAGCACGGCGGCACGCACGCCGCCCAGCAGCACGGGCAGCGCGTTGGGCAATTCGGCGCGGAACAGGACCTGCCACTCGGTCATGCCCATCGCCCGGGCGGCGTCCACCAGCTGGCGGTCGACGGCGGCGATCCCCGAATAGGTGCCGGCCAGCAGCGGCGGAATGGCCAGGATCACCAAGGCGTAGATCGGCGGCATCAGGCCCAGGCCCATCAGGATGACGAACAGGGTCAGCAGGCCCAGCGTGGGCATGGCCCGCAGTCCGCTGGCAATGCCCACGACGGCGAGGCGCCCCCTTCCGGTGTGGCCGACGAACAGCCCCAGCGGCACGGCGATGGCCGCGGCGATCACCAGGGTCAGGGCGCTGTAGTACAGGTGCTCGGCCAGCCTGGCCGGCACGCCCGCCGGACCGGCCCAGTTGACCGGATCCGCCAGCCACGCCGCGGTTTCCTCGAACAGGTTCATCCGCGCACCGCCGCTTCCGCGGCGTCCGGCCGTTCCCCTGCGGCGGCAAGGGAGCCCGCCCCGGCACCGCCGGCC